>NZ_JBWKWD010000037.1:0-62813 GCF_059422045.1 Pseudomonas sp. GW821-FHT02A08 | reverse complement strand
GCGTCCCCTAGGGGACTCGAACCCCTGTTACCGCCGTGAAAGGGCGGTGTCCTAGGCCACTAGACGAAGGGGACACACGTACAACATTCACTCCCTGCTTCGTTTCGCTGTGTGCTTTACGCTGCAAGTGGCGCGCATTCTATGGATGGATTGAGAGGTCGTCAACCCCCTGATATAAATTTATTTAAATCAATGACTTCGCCCTGCTTTCGGGAGCCATTGCGGTTTTTCCGCTGCCCGGTGTTTGACGCCTATATTCTGTCACCCGCCAAGGCGTTATAGTCCACCGGATGATGGCAATCTGTATATCGAGTGCCATCATTTATAGAAGCGGGGCTCCGGCCGATATAACTACAAGCTTGTCCGATCCAACCCGTCGTGCGGGCCTGGGCGCTCAAATGCCAAGCCACCAGACTCCCATGCGTAACCTATAAAGAGGTCTTACCGGTGACGCCACTCATGATCACCCTGCTAGTTGTAGCCGGGATCGCACTGTTGATCGCCATTGGCTACATGAACCATGTGGTGGAAAACAACAAGCTGGAAAAGGCCCGTACCAAGATTGAGCTCAACGATCGCCTGCGACGCTGCGGCGAAATCACCGAGACGTTCCCCGGCCAACTGATGACTCCGGCACTCAAGTTGCTGTTGGCCCGCCTGGAACTGAACGTCTGCCAGCGCCTGCTCAACCTGGAAAAATCCAGCGCCAACCTCAAGGCACGGATCGCCGAACTGCAGGCCCTTGTCGGCCAGGGTGAATCCATCCCGGTCAACAATCCGCCGGCACCGATCCAGACCGAAGCCAAGGCCAAGGATGTCCGCTTCCTGCTCGAAGCCCTGCACGGCCAGATTACCCGCGCGGCACAGGACGGCTTCTTGCCCCCCAACGAAGCCAAGCGCTGGATTCGTGAAGTGCGCCACATCCTGGTGCTGCTGCACATCGAGTTCTTCAACAACCTCGGCCAGCACTCCCTGCAACAGAACCAGCCCGGGCAGGCTCGCCTGGCATTCGAGCGCGGCGTGCAATACCTGCGCAAACAACAGGAGCCACAGGTCTACGCCGAGCAACTGGAGTACCTGGAAAAACTCCTGGCCCGGGCCAACGACCAGGTCATGGACCGCATCGCGCCGGTCGAAGGCGAGGTCAACCAGCTGACCGAAGGCCTCAAGGACGTCGAGGCTGACGCGGACTGGAAAAAGAAAGCGATCTACGACTGATCTGCGAAAGCACAAAAGCCACCGGGACAGGTAATGCCAGTCAGTTAAGCGCTAATGCGACCTGTAGCAGCTGCCGAGCCCGCGAGGCTGCGTTCGGCTGCGAAGCAGTCGTAAAATCAGTCATTGCGGTACGTCAGACAGGCCGCGTCAGCTGGACTCACGACTGCTTCGCAGCCGAACGCAGCCTCGCGGGCTCGGCAGCTGCTACAAAGGTGTCGCGGCTGGAATTGCTTAACTGACTGGCATTAACCGAGACAGGTGGCTTTTTTTGGTCTGGCCGAAGATCATTTCAAAGCCTGAAATGCCCCACCATGCCCTTCAGTTCAACCCCCAGTTGCGCCAATTGGATACTGGACGCGGCATTGCCCTGCATCGCCAGTGATGACTGATCGGCACTGGCGCGAATGCTGGTGACACTGCGATTGATCTCCTCGGCCACCGAGCTCTGCTCCTCGGCCGCCGCGGCGATCTGCTGGTTCATCTGCTGGATCAACGACACCGCCGCCGCAATGCTTCCCAGCGCACTCTCGGTCTGCAAGGCATCGCTGACCGCCAGCTTCACCAGTTCGCCACTGCTCTGGATCTGCTGCACCGACGACTGCGCCGCCGAGCGCAAGGCGCTGACCAGGCGTTCGATTTCCTCGGTCGATTGCTGGGTTCGCTTGGCCAACGCACGCACTTCATCGGCCACCACCGCAAAGCCCCTGCCCTGCTCCCCGGCCCTGGCCGCCTCGATCGCCGCGTTCAATGCCAGCAGGTTGGTCTGCTCCGCCACGCTTTTGATCACACTCAACACCGTGCCGATGTTCTGGATTTCCGCGCTCAGGCTTTCGATGCTCGAACTGGCCGAGGTAGCCGAATCCGCCAACTGCTCGATCCGTGCCATGCTCTGGCGCACCACTTGCTGACCACTTTCAACCTTGCCGTCAGCCGTTTGCGCGGCCAGGGCCGCCTCCTCTGCATTGCGCGCGACATCATGCACCGTGGCCGTCATCTGATTCATTGCGGTGGCGACCTGTTCGGTTTCCTCCTTTTGCGTACTGACTTCGAGATTGGTCTGTTCAGTCACCGCCGACAACGATTGGGCGGAAGTCGCCAACTGCTCGATACCCGACTGCAAGCCGCTGACTATTTGGCTGAGCCCCGCGCCCATTTGCTGCATTGCCTGCATCAACTGACCGATTTCGTCACGGCGGGTCACATCGATGGTCGCACTCAAATCCCCCGAGGCAATCTTCTGCGCCACCCGAATCACGCTACGCAGCGGTGCCACGATCAACCGGGTGATGAATAACGCGGCAACCAACCCGACCAGTAATGCCAGGGCGGAAGAGCCAATGATCAGCAGCGAGTTCTTTTTCAGTTCAGCCTGCATCGCCAGGTCTTGCGCAACATAAGCCTGATCTACCCGCTCGACCACTTGGGCTGCGCGCTGGTGCAATTGTTGATAGACGGTTTTTTCCTGCTCCAGCAGGCCGGTGTACTCGGCGAGCTTGTCACTGAAACTGGCGATATGGCCTGTCACCTCATTGAGGACGGTCTGGTACCCCTCGTCCTTGACCGTGGTCTTGAGCTGCTCGGCCTGGGCCAGTGCCTGGCTGGCCTGTTCGATCTTGCCCTGCCCGGCGCTGTCGTCGCCTTTGCGGCTTTGATCCAGGCGCACGCGGGCTTCATTCATGGATTGCAGCATCAAGCGTGAAACCTGGCTGACCTGGCTGGCCTGCTCGATGAATTGCGCACCGTCCTTGCCTTCGGAATCCTTCAGCGTATAGGCGCCGTCATCGGCGAGCCCGGACTGCAATACATCAAGATTATTGGCCACGCTGGACACCGACCAACTGGCCATTTCCAGGGCCAGGTCCTTGGCCTGGGTGAGCGAGACAAACTCGTCGAAGGCCTTGCGATAGGCTCCCAGGGACTGTTCGACATCATTCATCACCGGCACGTTGGCAGCGGATGCGGCCTTGAGCTGGCCGGCCAGGGCGATCAGGCCATCGACGCCCTCGTGCAGGGCATCGACGGTTTTCGGATTGCCGTGCAAGGCGTACTCCTGCTCCAGTAGCCGCACCTTGAGCAAACCGCTGTTGAGCGATGACATTTGCTTGAGCCCGTCGAAGCGCTGGCTGATGGTTTGCAGGGACCAAACGCCAATGCCCGCCACCAATGCGGTCAACAACAGCACCAGGACAAACCCGACACCCAGTTTTTTCGCCATACCGAGGTTGGCAAAACGTCCTTGCACGGCCGAATTCATTGCTCTTAGTCCCCTGCCAGATTCTGTAGACGCAGATTCGCAACGGGCCAGTGGCAACACAAGGCTCTGGCGCCGGAATAATGGCAAAAAGCTACGCCAACGTCGTTTTCAGAACGCTTGAGGTCGATCCCGGGCAGTGGCCCTGAAGAACGCCCGGGCACGCGGATCACAGGCATATGTCACGTTGATACGCTGCCAGTCACTGGCCTCCCCCGAGGGGTTGAAAGCGGTCTTTGACGACAGCAGTACACCCAGGCGCCGGGCCTGGGTCCGCAGCTGATCGTAGTCGGACATTCGTGATCGCGCCCAGATGAACAAGCCTCCCGCCGGCTTGCCGAAAATCTCCCATTCGGCATCTTCGAGCATTTGCAACACCGCCAGCCGGTCGCTACTCAAGCGTTGGCGCTGACGCTGCACCAGTTTGCGGTAGGCACCGTTGGCCAACAGGCACGCCAGCACCGATTCGCAAAATCGCGAGGCACCCATGCCACTGATCATCTTGACCTCGGCCAGACGCGTAATGACTTCGGCAGCGGCCACCACGAATCCGACCCGCAAGGAACTGCTGAGTGTCTTGGAAAAGCTGCCCACGTAGATCACGTTGTCGTCCAGTGCAGCCAGACGCATACCGGAACCGCTGTGCAAATCCGCATAAACGTCGTCTTCGATCACCTGCACGCCAAAGGTCCTGGCCAGCTGCAGCACGCGGCGCGCCACGACCGGTGCAAGGCTGCTGCCAGTCGGGTTGTGATAGAAGCTATTGATCAGCAGCCCTTGAGGCCGGTGTTTGACCAGTACCGATTCGAGCACGTGCACGTCCGGCCCGCGCGGTGTTCGCGGTACCTCGATCATGTGGATGCCGTGCAGCCTGAGCAGATCGAACAGCAGCGGATAACCAGGACTCTCCACGACCACACAGTCACCGGCCTTGAACAGTGTCCGCACGATCAGATCAAGCCCCTGACTGGCACCCGCCGTGGTCATGATCCGGTTGTCCTGCGCCCGGATATCCAGCTGCCGGAGGTGCTTGAGGATCTGTTGTCGCAAGGCCGGCAAACCCAGTGGCGTGCTGTAGTTGAACAGGCTGGCCGTGTCGGCACGACTGACTTGCCGAATCGCGTAAATCAGATCGTCTGTCTCGCGCCAGCTTTCAGGCAGCCCGCCACAGCCCAGCCTCAACTCAGTCGAACAGGGCCCGATCTCGGGCTCAGCCCCCTCGAACCAGACAGGCTCGTGCTTTGCGCCTGTGGCCAATGCCGGGTCGGCAACCGCATAGCCGGCGCCATGACCTGACACCAGCATCCCCTGTGTCACCAGGCGTTCACAGGCCTGGGCGACGCTTACCTGACTGAGCAAATTGATCCGCGCGATCTGTCGCACCGAAGGCAGTCGCGTACCGGGCGATACCCCGCTGGAATGAAGCCAGTGGGTCAGTGCGTCAACAATTTGCTGTACAACGGGCACCAGCGCCTGTCGGTCGATTCTCAATTCCATGAGCAAGCAAACTCCTGTGGTTTTGCGAAAAGCAGTTAATCACAGGAGCGTTCGCAGGCATGTGCGACAACGCCGCCAAAACCATTGGATCTAATCATTTGAAACACATTGCCTGGCCCTTTGACGGAACCCCAAAAAAAGTGGGAGCGGGCTTGCTCGCGATGAGGGCGTGTCAGGTGACATCGATGTCGGCTGACACGCCCTCATCGCGAGCAAGCTCGCTCCCACAGGTTCCCGGTGTACATGGTATCAGTGCATCGTTTTAAAACGCGGTGACGCCACCGTCCACAGCCAATGAGTGCCCTGTGGTGAACGCCGCGCCATCGCTGCACAGGTAGAGCACCGCGCTGGCGATCTCTTCGACCTTGCCGATGCGACCGACCGGATGCATGGCGTTGGCGAACTCGCCTTTTTTCGGGTCGGCTTCATAGGCGCGGCGGAACATATCCGTGTCGATCACCGCCGGGCACACCGCGTTGACCCGGATCTTCTTCTTGGCGTATTCAATGGCCGCCGACTTGGTCAGGCCGATCACTGCGTGTTTAGAGGCTGCGTAGATACTCATTTTCGGCGCGGCCCCAAGGCCGGCCACCGACGCCGTATTGACGATCGCGCCGCCCCCTTGCGCCAGCAGCAGCGGCAACTGATATTTCATGCACAGCCAGACACCTTTGACGTTGACGCCCATGATCGCGTCGAACTCGTCGAGCGTACCTTCGGCCAACTTGCCTTTCTCGATTTCGATGCCGGCATTGTTGAAGGCATAGTCGAGACGACCGTAAGTATTGATCACCTCCTCCATCAGATTTTTTACATCGCTTTCCAGGGTAACGTTGCAGCGCACGAAGGTCGCTTCGCCACCGGCCGTACGAATCAGCGCCACCGTGCCCTCGCCGCCCGCCGTGTCCATATCGGCCACTACTACCTTAAGGCCCTCGGCGGCAAATGCCTGGGCAGTCGCGCGGCCAATACCGGCCGCCCCGCCTGTTACCACGACCACCTGGCCGGAAAACGTCATGCTCATTGTTATGTCCTCGAAAAGAAGAATGCGGGGAATCGCGTAGGACCAGTCTAGCCATGGAGGTCTTGAACACGGCAGCACTATCAAGGCTCCGGTTGGGGGCCCATGAGTTGCAGTGATGGAACTGCCGTACCAACTATCACTGCACTGGATCAACCTGCATTCGCCACATCAGCCGAACTTGCGGCAACGGCGCTGACCGGCTATCAACAAAGCTTCATTCATCTTGAGCGCCTGCCATGACCTCCCAGACCAATCGCCAATTCCTGCTCGCCAAACGTCCGGTTGGCGCGGCGACCCGTGAGACATTCACCTACCAGGAAGTACCGGTCGGCGAGCCGGCGGCGGGTCAGATCCTGGTCGAAAACCAATACCTGTCCCTGGATCCGGCCATGCGTGGCTGGATGAACGAGGGCAAGTCCTACATCCCGCCGGTCGGGCTCGGCGAAGTCATGCGAGCCTTGGGCGTGGGCAAAGTCATTGCGTCGAACAACCCGGGGTTCGCGGTCGGGGATTACGTCAACGGCGCCCTGGGCGTGCAGGACTTCTTCCTCGGCGAGCCGCGAGGCTTCTACAAGGTCGATCCGAAACTGGCGCCACTGCCACGTTACTTGTCCGCGCTGGGCATGACCGGGATGACGGCGTACTTCGCCCTGCTCGACGTCGGCGCTCCGAAGGCCGGTGACACCGTGGTGCTGTCGGGCGCAGCGGGCGCCGTGGGCAGCATTGCCGGGCAGATCGCCAAGATCAAAGGCTGCCGGGTGGTCGGCATCGCCGGCGGCGCCGACAAGTGCAAGTTCCTGATCGATGAGCTGGGTTTCGATGGCGCTATCGACTACAAGAGCGAAGATGTCCTGGCCGGCCTCAAGCGCGAGTGCCCGAAAGGCGTCGACGTGTATTTCGATAACGTAGGCGGCGACATTCTCGACGCAGTGCTGAGCCGCCTGAACATGAAGGCGCGGGTGGTGATTTGCGGTGCCATCAGCCAGTACAACAACAAGGAAGCGGTCAAGGGACCGGCCAACTACCTGTCACTGCTGGTCAACCGCGCGCGCATGGAAGGTTTTGTGGTGATGGACTACGCCGCCCAATACGCCAGCGCCGCCCAGGAAATGGCCGGCTGGATGGCCAAGGGGCAGCTAAAGAGCAAGGAAGACATCGTCGAAGGACTGGAGACTTTCCCGGAGACACTGATGAAATTGTTCAGCGGCGAGAATTTCGGGAAGTTGGTGTTGAAGGTTTGACCCGAAATTTGAACTAACCCAAAAACCAATGTGGGAGCGGGCTTGCTCGCGAAGAGGGAATGTCAGTCGACATATTTATTGACTGATCTACCGCATTCGCGAGCAAGTCGGATCGCCGCACCGCCGCTCCCACATTTGGATCTTCAGTGTTTGATCAGGCGAGTTCAGCCACTACGTCGGCCAACGCCTTCGCCGGATCCGCCGCCTGGCTGATCGGACGGCCGATCACCAGATAGTCGGAGCCGGCATCCAGCGCCTGACGCGGGGTCAGAATGCGCCGCTGATCGTCCTGGGCGCTGCCCGCCGGACGAATCCCCGGGGTCACCAGTTGCAGCGACGGGTGCGCCGATTTCAGCGCCTGGGCTTCCAGGGCCGAGCACACCAGGCCGTCCATCCCGGCTTTTTCCGCCAGGGCGGCCAGGCGCAGCACCTGCTCCTGGGGCTCGATGTCCAGGCCGATGCCCGCCAGGTCTTCACGCTCCATGCTGGTCAACACGGTCACACCGATCAGCAGTGGCTTGGGACCGGTTCGTTGATCCAGCACTTCACGGCACGCAGCCATCATGCGCAGGCCACCGGAGCAATGCACGTTGACCATCCACACGCCCATTTCCGCAGCCGCCTTGACGGCCATCGCGGTGGTGTTCGGGATGTCGTGGAACTTGAGGTCCAGGAACACTTCGAAACCCTTGTCGCGCAGGGTACCGACGATTTCCGAGGCGCAACTGGTGAACAGTTCCTTGCCGACTTTGACCCGGCACAGCTTCGGGTCCAACTGATCGGCCAGCTTCAGTGCGGCGTCACGGGTAGGGAAATCCAGGGCGACGATGATGGGAGTCTGGCAGGCGGACATGAGTGGGCTCTCAGGCAAGTCGAAATCGGCGCGCATTGTAGCGGAACCAGCGCCGCTGCGGGACCCGATGATCGGTAAATCGTCGCAACGGCTCAGGCAAGACTAGCCCCCAAGGCCATTGTGTCGAGTTCGATACACACACGACACGCCGGCAACACCCGGGCCCGCTACCCTCGGCAACCGCAACATGTCCCTGCAACGGCACTTCCCGCCTCAGGGCCGGACGCCTATGCTGGAACCACAACCTCGCAGCCTATCTTTGTGGTTGGCAGCCTACCTGGCAGATGAACGCACGCATGCACAACGCCCAAGCACCCGTGAACGAAGAGCAAAAAACGCCCGGTGACGACAAACGCTGGAGCATCCGCGCCCTGATCGTCGACGATGACGTCCCGATCCGCGAATTGATGATCGACTACCTGGCCCGGTTCAACATCCACGCCAGCGGCGTCACCGATGGCGCCGCGATGCGCCTGGCGATGCAGGCGGAGCATTTCGATGTGGTGGTGCTCGACCTGATGCTGCCCGGTGAAGACGGTCTGTCGCTGTGCCGCTGGCTGCGCGCCGAGTCGGACATCCCGATCCTGATGCTCACCGCCCGTTGCGAACCCACCGACCGGATCATCGGCCTCGAACTGGGCGCCGACGACTACATGGCCAAGCCGTTCGAGCCCCGCGAGCTGGTGGCGCGAATCCAGACCATCCTGCGCCGGGTGCGCGATGACCGCAGCGAACAGCGGGCGAACATTCGTTTCGACAATTGGCGCTTGAACAGCGTGCTGCGGCAACTGATCGCCGATGATGGCCTGGTGGTGCCGCTGTCCAACGCCGAATTCCGCCTGCTCTGGGTGTTTATCGAACGTCCGCGCCGCGTGCTCAGCCGTGAGCAACTGCTGGACGCCGCTCGCGGTCGTTCTATCGAAGCCTTTGACCGCAGCATCGACCTGCTGGTGTCGCGCCTGCGCCAGAAACTCGGCGACGACCCCAAGGCTCCTCAGTTGATCAAGACCGTCCGCGGCGAGGGTTACCTGTTCGATGCCCGAGACATCGGCTGATGCGCGGGCGCTTCGATACGCTGTTCGGCCGCCTGTTTGGCGTGCTGTTGCTGGCGATTATCCTCGCGCACCTGCTGGCCTTTGCCTGGTTTCACCATTACGGCCCGCCACCACCACCGCCTCCACCGGAGTTTTCCGAAGGCCTGGACGGGCCACCCCCGCCAATGGACCCAAACCACGAGAAACGGCCACCACGGCCGTGGTTCGGCGGCCCCCTGGTGCCCCTGACGTTTCAGTTGGTCACACTGATCATCGCCGCCTGGTACGGTGCCAAACTGCTGAGCCGGCCGATCCAGCGCCTGAGCGACGCGGCCGAGCGATTGAGCGAAGACCTCGACAGCCCGCCACTGGATGAATCGGGACCACGGGAAGCGCGGCAAGCGGCGCACACGTTCAACAAAATGCAGCGCCGCATCCTGGAACAAGTCAAGCAGCGCTCGCGCATGCTCGGCGCGGTGTCCCACGACCTGCGCACGCCATTGTCGCGGCTCAAGCTGCGGCTGGAGAAAATCGACGACGACAAGCTGCAAGGCCAGATGCGCCAGGACCTCGACGACATGATCAGCATGCTCGACGCCACCCTCACCTATCTGCATGAACAGCGCACCAGCGAAGCCCCACAGTGGATGGACGTGCAGGCGTTGGTGGAATCCCTGAGCGAAAATGCCCAGGACCAGGGCGCGAACGTCCAGGCCAGCGGCCACTGCGCGCCCCTACAGGTGCAGCCGATGGCCTTGCGCTCCTGCATCAACAACCTGATGGACAACGCCCTGCGCTATGCCGGACAGGCGCTGATTACCCTGCAAGACCATCGTGAACAGTTGGTGATTCGGGTCATCGACCACGGCCCGGGCATCGCCCCGGAACAACGTGAAGCGGTGTTCGAACCCTTCTTTCGCCTTGAAGGCTCGCGCAATCGCAATTCCGGCGGCGTAGGCCTGGGCATGACCATTGCTCGTGAGGCGGCGCAACGAATGGGCGGGCAGTTAACTTTGGAAGAGACGCCAGGTGGCGGCCTGACGGCCGTGATTCGCCTGCCGCGAACCTGACACCCCCACCGAACCAGTGTGGGAGCGGGCTTGCTCGCGAAAGCGGTGTATCGGTCAACTGATGTATCAACTGACAGATTGCCTTCGCGAGCAAGCCCGCTCCCACAGGTTCAGGGGCTTGGCGATCTATGTGTTTAGCTATCGGTACAAACTCCACATACCCACGACAACTCACCCCTTGAGTCTGCATAAACCGGTGCACCACCGGTTTGTCTTTCCAGGGAGTGAGCCCGATGATCGGTAGCATCAGCAGTAATTACTCGAACTACACCAGCACCAGCAGCACAACCAATAGTACCCGCAGCCAGCAATTCCAGAAGGACCTGCTGGCCAAACTCGACAGCAACAGCGACGGTTCCGTCGATCAGGATGAACTCGACAGTGCCCTGTCGCAAAAATCCGACGACGGTTTGCTGGTCAGCCTGAGCAAGAATTTCGCCGACCTTGACAGCGATGGCAGTGGCAACCTGAGCGGCGAAGAAATGGCCGCGATGGCTCCACCGCCGCCACCGCCTCCACCACAACAAGTGTCCAGCGACGAACTGTTCAGCCAGCTCGATGCCGACAGTGATGGCAGCGTCAGCGCAACCGAACTGAGCAGCGCGTTGCAGGCCAGCAACAACGACTCGTCGACCAGCACCGACACCAGTGCTGCGCTACTCAAGGCGCTGGACAGCGACAGCAGCGGTGGCGTCAGCAGTGATGAACTCAAGACGGCCCTGCAGGCCGGTCGCGAGCAGAACACCACCCGTTCTTCCGATCAAGGGAGCGTAAATGAAGCGCTGCAAAAAATGATTGCCAACCTGAGCAAGCAGTACTCGCTCGATAACGTGGCGAGTGTGGGCAAGCACCTGAACGTGGCGACCTGAGTCAAAAGCTTCGTCGGAACGCCGCCCGGAGCGGGCTTGCTCCGGGCGGCGTTCCGACGAATAGGCCCTAAGCAAATACAAATCTCAGGGCCGGCGATCTTCGACCCGCGCCTGAGTCTTGCTCCAGTCGATCAACAGACTGTAGGCCACCGCCAGCAATGTCGGGCCGATGAACAGGCCGATAAATCCAAAGGCAATCAACCCGCCAAACACCCCAAGCAGCACAATGACCAGCGGCAGGTTACCGCCACGGCTGATCAGGTACGGCTTGAGCACGTTGTCGACACCGCTGATGACGAATGTGCCCCAGATACCGAGGAATATGGCCATCCCGTACTCGCCTTTCCAGGCCAGCCACGCGGTCGCCGGAATCCACACCAGCGGCGGGCCCATCGGGATCAGGCTGAGCATGAACGTCACGATGCCAAGCACCAGCGCACCCGGTACGCCGGCAATCAGGAACCCGATCAGCGCCAGGATCGCCTGGGCCGCCGCGGTGCCGATCACGCCGTTCACCACCCGCTGTACCGTGCCCGCCACCAGTTCGATGTAGTAGCCGGCCCGTTGACCGATCAGCCGCTCCAGCAATGTGTGTACAAACGCCGCCAGGCGCGGCCCATCACGATAGAAAAAGAACACGAAGACGATGCTCAGGGTCAGTTCGAGAATACCGCCACCGATCTGCGCGCTGCGCGCCAGCAACCAGTTACCCATCTGCCCCAGATAAGGCTTGAGCGACACCATCATCGCCGCGCCCTGCTCATCGATGCTGTTCCAGAGTCCGACCAACCGCTCGCCCACCAGGGGAATCGAACCCAGCCAGACCGGTGCTTCAGGCAGCCCCTCGACCTGCGCATCCTTGATGAATGCGGTGGCATCACGCACATGATCGGCGAGGTTGAAACCCAGCCACACCAGCGGTGCCGCGACCAGCACCATCCAGCCCAGCGTCAGCAATGCCGCCGCCAGAGACTCGCGGCCGTTGAGCCAACGGGTCAACAGGCGCATCAGCGGCCAACTGGCGAATGCCAGGACCGCGCCCCAGAACATCGCCGACCAGAACGGCGCCATCACCCAGAAGCTCGCGCCGAACAGCACGACGAGCAGGATCTGCACCAACAGGCGATCGTTATTGATCATCGAAAGTCTCGAAAAAGTCAGTCAGCAAAAGAGTAGGCGAACGCAGCGTGCACGCTCGCCCGGTACAGCCTAGCGCAATAGCTCGATGTGCAGGCCAGAGCCTTCGGCACTGCCGGCTTCCATCCGCGCGGCACGCACGCCCTGGGTAATCAGTGCCTGACGCCAGGCTTCGGCGTTCGCTCCGGAAATACTGACCCGCAAGGTGGTGTCCAGATTCAGTCCGCGAGAAATCAGCCGTAGCCAGGTCTCGTCAGGTGCGCTGTTCAACGCGGGAAAATCGAGCTCGCCGGTGCTTCTGAGTTCACGCAGCAAGGTCGCGGAAGTCGGCAGCAACTCGCCTAGCGGTGCCGATGCGTCGAACTGCTCGACATGCAGGTAGGCTTTGCGATTACCCCGGGTGATGCTGTACAGCGCAACGAGCGTGTTGTCCCTTGGAGCGGCAAGTCGCAGCAGCAGATAGGCCTGTTGATCGTCGGAACCGTACAGCTTGGCGTTGCCGAAGACCTCATTGGCCCAGAGACTGCTTTCGCCGCAATCGCGCGCCTGGCACCAAAAGAGCAACCCGGCGTCCTGCTTTTGCAAAGCCTCGCGGGCAGCGGTGAACGCCTCGATGGATGAATGCTCCGGTGGCAACTCGTAGGTCACCGAAGTGACGTTGCCGCGGGCACTGACCTGGCCGTCGAAACGTAACTGGCCACTGATCTTGCGGATCGAGCCCAAGGGGTAGATCCGCTCCAGTTCGGCGGCGGGGCGATAGTCGACAATCTGGGCGTCGACCATGCGCGGCACTATCGGCAGGTCCTGACTGCCCGGGACATCGGCGGCAAACGACAAGGAACTGAAACTGCACAGCACCAGCAAACTGAATGAACGCATGGATAGACTCATCGGATCAGCATGGCCTGGGCGCCCTTGATAATACTGGCTTCATCGGCGCGTTGCGGTACCTGCAAACCACGCTGCACCGCCGGACGGGCCTCCAGGGTTGCCATCCAGCGTTGCAGCGCCGTCAAGCCCTCCACCGAGACGCCCGACCACTCGTAACCGCGCACCCAGGGAAAGGTGGCGATGTCGGCGATGCTGTACTCGCCGGCGAGGAACTCCACGCTTTGCAACCGCGTGTCGAGCACCTCGTAGAGGCGACGGGTTTCATGCTGATAGCGGTCGATGGCGCCCTGGAGTTTTTCCGGAAAATAGCGGAAGAACACATTGGCCTGGCCCTGCATCGGGCCGATGCCGCCCATCTGGAACATCAGCCACTGCAATACCAGCGAACGTCCCTTCGGGTCGCTCGGCATCAGTTTGCCGGTCAGTTCAGCGAGGTAGATCAGGATGGCGCCAGACTCGAACACGGCGAAATCGCCGTTGGCGCGGTCGACAATCGCCGGAATCCGGCCATTGGGGTTGATCTTGAGGAAGTCCGCGGACTTCTGCTCCTTTTTGTCGAAACTCAAGGCATGTACCGTGTAGGGCAGGCCGAGTTCCTCGAGCACGATAGAGACCTTGTGGCCATTCGGGGTCGCAGCGGTGTAGAGATCTATCATGGTTGTCTCCCTTTTCAACCCGCCAAGCCTCGACAGTTGCCCGGCGCAAGTCAAGGAATGGCGAAAAACCGATTGAAACAGTCTGCGACAAGATCGGCACCGGACTCGTCATTGAGGTGCAAATGGTGGCCGCCTGGCAGCTGTTCCCGGCTAAAGGGTAGACGCTCCAGCAACTCCGGGTGTTTGGCGAGCATGCCATCGGCAGCGACCACCAGAGTTGCAGGACACTTGATCCGCTGGACGAAGGCCATGGCCTGTTCGGTGGTCAGACGCAGCGGCGATGGCAGTGTGAGGCGATTGTCGGTGCGCCAGGTGTAACCGCCCGGCACCGGCATCAAGCCACGCTGCGCCAGCAGTTCAGCGGCTTCGCGGCTGACCGCCACCAGGCCCTTCATACGCGCTTCGATGGCCCGGTCGAGGGTGTCGTAGACTGGCTTGCGCTTTTCCCGCAGGTCCAGTTGCGCCTGCAGGGCCATGCCCATGCGCTCGGCAGCGTTTTCACCTTTGTCTGTAGGAGGAATGATGCCGTCGATCAACGCCAGGTGGGTGATCCGCTCGGGCATCGACCCGGCGATGATCAACGATGCAATGGCGCCCATCGAATGCCCCATCAGCGCAAACTTGCGCAGTCCAAGCTGTTCGGCCACTTGCAGCACATCGTGGGCATAGTCCCACATGGCGTAGCCGGCGCCCGGCGGGCGATGCCCGGAATGACCGTGACCGGCCATGTCCAGCGCGATGATGCGCAAGCCTTTGAGCTTCGGCGCCAGACGGGCAAAGCTGTTGGCGTTGTCCAGCCAGCCATGCAGGGCAATCACCGGCAGACCGTCTTCAGGGCCGAACAGGTGCGCCGCCAGTTCGATGTGCGGCAGGCTCAGGCGGACCTCTTCGACGACGTGGTTCATGCGCAATCCTGCTGTCGACGGCCGCCCCAGCGATGGAACAGGCCTTTGAGCATGTCAGCGGTATCAAGGGGACGTTCGAGCGGAAACATGTGGCCGCCAGGCATGGTCAACGACTCACCCAGGGGCAGGCGGTCTACCGAACTGGCGTGATGGCGCATCACCACGCGGCTGTTGTGCCCGCGAACCACCGCCAGCGGCACTTGCAACTGCCGGGTGCTGCCTGGGCTTGTGTGCGGCACGCCGCGATAGATGCTGATTTCCGTGGCCGGGTCGAAGCGCAGACGCAACTTGTCGCCGACCTGATGCAAACCGTGTTGCAGGTAGGCATCGAAACATTCCGGGTCGAACCCGCGAAACAGGGTTTTGCCGGCGAAATACTTGCGGGCGCTTTCCAGGTCGGCGAATTCTTCACGGCGGCCCAGGGTACGCCCGGCCGGGGTCAAGCGGTCGATGAAACCAAAGCGTTTGGCCGCCCGTATGACCCATTGGTCGGTGCGGGTCAGCACGGGCGAGTCGAGCATCACCACCCCGCGATACAGCTCAGGGCAGCGCAACGCCGCATGCAGGTGCAACACGCCACCGAAGGAGTGACCGACCCCCCACACGGGCTCGGCCTGTTGTTGCAGGTGATGGATCAGCTCGTCCACCAGGTTGTACCAGTTGTCGTCCGCCGGGTAACGCGGGTCGTGGGCGTGCTGCTCCAGATGCGTCACCTGAAACTCGGGTGCCAGCGCCGCAAACAACTTGCCGTAGGTCCCCGAAGGAAAACCATTGGCGTGGGCGAAAAAGATCTGTTGCGACATACCTGCAAATCCATGAGCGAGAACAGGCATTGATTGTCCGCAAGACCGCGTCCTTGAGCAATGACCGTAACTGACAGGAATGATGACAGTCCGGTCAAAGCGATGGCTTGAGCTCAACGCGCCGGCGGATTCTCACCCAACGGCACCACTGCCATGGTCAATCGCGACACACAACTGGCCTTGCCCTCATCGCTGGTCAGGCGAATGTCCCAGACATGGGTCGTGCGGCCGATGTGGATCGGCTTGGCCACCGCCGTCACCCGTCCGCTGCGCAGGCCGCGCAAATGGTTGGCGTTGATTTCCAGGCCCACGCAATAGAACTTGCTGGCATCGATGCACAGGTAACTGGCCATCGAGCCGACCGATTCTGCCAGCACCACCGAGGCACCGCCATGCAGCAAGCCGTAGGGCTGGTGGGTGCGGTGATCGACGACCATGCTGGCGGTCAGGGACTCGTCGTCAAAGGCCTCGAAACGGATGTCCAGCACTTCGCCAATGGTGTTTTTCTGGATTGCGTTCAACTGCTCAATGTTCGGGGTGGTGCGCCACAGGCTCATCGCAGAGGTTCCTCGTTGGTTTTGTTCGTGGATCAATCCTGCCACAGCACCGCTCCGTTGCGCTCGCTCCATTCCTCAAAGCGCTCACCGTAAGCCGCTTCGATCACGTTGCGCTTGATCTTCAGGGTCGGGGTGAGGAAGCCGTTTTCCACGGCCCAACTGTCCTTGACCACCACCAGGCGCCGCAGTTGTTCATGCTTGTCGAGGGCGCCGTTGACCTCTTCCAGCAGTTTTTCCAGGCTCGAATGCAGGCCGGCGCGCGCGACCCCGCCGGCATCCTGCTGGCCGACCGCCGACAACACGCACAACCCCAGCGGTGCGCTCAAGCCATCGCCCACCACGCAGACCTGCTCGATGCGCGAATGCACGGCCAGGCGATTTTCAATCGGTGCCGGGGCCACGTACTTGCCTTTGCTGGTCTTGAAGATTTCCTTCAGGCGCCCGGTCAGGCGCAGATTGCCTTCGGCGTCCTCCTCGCCCTTGTCGCCGGTACGAAGGAAACCGTCCTCAGTAATGGTGTCGGCGGTTTTTTCCGGTTCCTTGTAATACCCGAGCATGGTTGCACCACTGCGCACCATGACCTCCCCCGTCTCGGCGATCCGCACTTCGACGTCCGGACACGGCTTGCCGATCCAGCCCGGTTTGTGCTGGCCCGGTATGCCGATGTGGGAGTAGCCGCAACTCTCGGTCATGCCGTAGACCTCCAGCACATCCAGGCCCAGTTTGCGGTACCACTCAAGCAAGGTCTGCGGTACCGGCGCCGCGCCCGACAATGCAACACGCAACGCATCCAGCCCCAAACCGGCGAGGACTTTATGCCCGACCCGTTTGCCGATGATCGGCAGGTCGAGCAGGAAGTCGAGGCGTTTAGCCGGGATCTTGCTGTACACGCCCATCTGGAATTTGGTCCAGATGCGCGGCACGCCAAACAGTGCGGTGGGGCGCGCACGCTTCAGGTCGGTGAGGAAAGTATCGAGGCTCTCGGCGAAAAACACCGTTTGGCCGGTATAGATCGACGCCAGTTCGACGAACATCCGCTCGGCAACGTGGCACAACGGCAGATAGGACAACAGCCGGTCCGACTCGTTGAGGCCGAACAACGCAGTGCCCCGTGTGGTGGCGAACCCCAGATTGCCGAAGCTGTGCATCACGCCCTTGGGCATGCCCGTGGTGCCGGATGTGTAGATGATGGTCGCCAGGTGATCGGCGTCAGGTTTGGGATTGTCCTGGATGGGCGAGTTGCGTTGCAGGTCGTCCCAACTGAAATCAAAGTCGCCGGGAGGATGCAGGGGCAGGCTGATGGTGGGCAGGTCGGGGCTGACGCCACGGGACATGCCTGGCCAGTCGTCGAGCTTGCCGATGAATGCCAGTGCCGCCTCCGAATGTTCGAGTACCTGGGCAACGGTCTCGGCGGTCAGGTTCGGGTACAACGGCACCGAGACATGCCCGGCCATCCAGATCGCCAGGTCGGCAATGATCCAGTGCGCACAGTTCTTCGAGATCAGGGCGATATGGCTGCCCTGTGGCAGTTCCCGCGCTCGCAGCCAGTGGGCGGCACAGCGTGCCTGATGACCGACATCGGCCCAGGTCAGGGTCTCGACCTGGCCGCCGCCGACAGGCTGGACCAGAAAGCGCTGGCGGGGATGACGGGCCTCACGCTCGTAGAAAACGTCCAGCGGCAAACGAAAAGCAGCAGACATGCGACTCGCTCCTTTGTTTTTGGTCTGGAGCAAGCGTAGTCAACCAAGCAAGTGCTTGGTTGACTATTTCATACAAAACTTTTCGGATTATGACGTACCTGTGGGAGCGTGGCTTGCCCGCGATGCAGGCTCCGCGGTTTATCAGGCATGACCGAGTCGATGCCTTCGCGGGCAAGCCACGCTCCCACAGAAAAGCGGTGTTATGGGTGCTTGATGCTGTCGAGCGTCATCGACCCGACCAACAGCTCATCACCCTTGAGCTCGGCCAGCCCGGCGGTGCTGACCCTCTCCGGGGGATATCCGGCGCCATGTTGCAGATAGCTCACCAGATTCCCCACCAGCGGGTTGTGACTGACCAGCAACACGTTGCTTACCGCGACCATCTGTTCGGCCACCTTGTCCGGCTCCGTGTCCGGTGTAAGCCACTCGACGGTGCGGATTTCCGGTTCGAAACCCAATGCCTCCCGTACCAGTTGCGCTGTTTGCTGCGCTCGCAGGTACGGGCTGGCGTAAATGCCGGTCAGCGGCTGTCCCACCAGCTCTGCGGCGATTTTCAATACTTCCTTACGACCGTTATCCGTCAGTTCCCGCTCCGAATCGTGGGGACGGGAGCCGTGTGGTACAGCTTCACCATGACGCAATACCCAGAGTTTCATAGCTTGGGTTCCTCATCTCGGGCCGGATGCGGTGCCGGTGCCACGACATGCGGCGCCTCACCTTCCGGTGTACGCGGCGTCGGCCAGTCGGCGAACGGCCAAGGCTTCTGGTCGCTGTGAAAGCTGCCGAAACGACCGATCTGCGCCAGAAACTGGCTCAGGCTGTCGCCGAAGTTCATCAGGCTGGCGCTTGGGGCGCCATAGAACAAACGATAGATCAACTGCACCAGCACGACGGCGCCGAGGATGAACTGCGCCACTTGCCACACCAGCACGAAGACGATCATCCACAGCACCCGCAGCAGGATGGATTCGTACTTGGCTTCTACTTTTGGATCGTTCATGCGCAACTCCCTGCTTTTCTGGCAAGCGTGATTAATTGAAACCACTGGTGGAAATAAAATCGACGTCGGTTTTCGGCTCGCCACGCATTAACAGTGCGATGACCTGCTCCAGCGTGCGGCCTTCGAACAGGATCGCGTGCAGCCCGGCGACCAGCGGCATGTACACGCCAACCTCCTGGGCCTTGGCCTTGAGCACTTTAAGGGTGTTGACCCCTTCGGCGACTTCACCCAGGCGCGTGACCGCCTCGTCCAGGCTCAGGCCCTGGCCGAGGGCAAAGCCGACCTGATAGTTGCGGCTCTTGGGCGACGAACAGGTCACGATCAGATCGCCCACGCCCGCCAGCCCCAGGAAGGTCATCGGGTTCGCGCCCTGATTCACCGCAAAGCGGGTCATTTCCGCCAATGCCCGGGTGATCAGCATGCTCTTGGTATTTTCCCCCATGCCCAGCGCCACCGCCATGCCGGCGATGATCGCGTAGACGTTTTTCAACGCCCCGCCCAGTTCGACGCCGAAACGGTCGGCGCTGGCGTACACACGGAACGTGCGCCCGTGCAGCGCGGCCTGAACCTGCTGGCAGAGTTCTTCGTCTTCACTGGCGACCACAGTGGCCGTCAGTGCATGTTCGGCGATTTCACGGGCCAGGTTGGGCCCGGACAGGACGCCGATGCGCGCCTGCGGGGCGATCTCTTCGAGGATCTCGCTCATCAGCTTGAACGTATGGGCTTCGATGCCTTTGGTCAGGCTCACCAGCATTTTGCCGGTCAAGCGTTCGGCGTGGGGCACCAGCACCGAACGCAGCGCGCTGGAGGGCAATGCAACGAAACACAGGTCGCAGGCGTCCAGGGTGGCTTGCAGGTCGGTGACCGGCGTGACGCCGGACAGAATCTTGATGCCTTTGAGGTAACGCGGGTTCTCGCGATTGACCCGAATGGCCTCGGCCTGTTCGGGGTCACGCATCCACTGAAGGACCTGATGCCCGTTCTCGGCCAGCAGATTAGCCACGGCGGTTCCAAAACTTCCGCCTCCCAGGACCGCAATCGGGCGCTGTTCAGTCATATGCAATCCGTTAATCCATACCAGTGGCGATGTCGGCATTATACGGCGCAGCCCATCGGCGGCCAGCCCCGACATCAAATACCTGCACCCGTAGGAAGAAGACCGATAAAACCGAGGAAAATGCAGACATCGTGAATGGAAAAGTCATTCGGCTCGGTTAACATGCGCGCCATCAATCACTGGCAGGGATCTGTTGTGTCTCCGGGCTCTCCTTCACCGCATTCGCCTCTGGTACTGGCGCTGATTTTCAGCTCGCCGGTGCTGGCCGACGACTTGTTCCTGGACAGCGAACCGCTGCCGCAAGTGCTGACGGCCACGCGCCTGAAGCAGTCGCCGGCGGCAGTGCCGGGCAGCATGACGGTGATCGACAGCGCCCTGATCCACGCCAGCGGTGCCCGTGACATCAGCGAACTGCTGCGCCTGGTGCCGGGGATGATGGTCGGCAACATCAGCGGCAACCAGGCTGCGGTGAACTATCACGGCACCAACGCGACGCAAGCACGACGCATGCAAGTGCTGATCGACGGGCGCTCGGTGTATCGCGCCGGCCTGGCCACCGTGGACTGGAGCGACATTCCGGTGGCCATGGAAGACATCGAGCGCATCGAAGTCTTTCGCGGGCCCAATACCGTCAGCTACGGCGCCAACGCCCTGATGGCGGTGGTCAACATCATTACCCGGCGGCCGGCCGACAGCCACGGTACCCGCATGAAGATCACCCGGGGCCAGCGCGGCATCAACGATTTTTATGCCAGCCAGGGCCTGGGCTGGGAGGATGGTGACATGCGCCTGTCCCTGTCCGGCCAGCAAGACGACGGCTTCGACACCGACCGAACCGGCGCTGATTACCATGACAGTCGTCGCCTCGATCGCTTCAACCTCGCAGTCAGCCAGAGCCTCGACGAACGGCAAAGCCTCGATTGGCAAGTCAATGCCAAGGACGGCACCAACCAGCGGCCCTATACCTACCGGCCGGTGTTCCCGGGAATTACCCGAGCGGGCAACGACTCCGACGTCACCGCCAAGGATTACGCCGGGTCATTGCGCTGGAATCTGGACATCGATCCCGACCACAGCCTTTATATCCAGGGTTCGGCCCAACACTGGGATCGCCAGCAAACCTGGCGCGCCTGCGACGCTGAAATATCGTTCAGCCCGCAACTGACCGAACTCTGGCAAATGAACCCGAACTACACCGAGCGCCTGGCCCGCAATATCACGCGTTTCCTCGGCCCTGGTGCGCCGGCCGGCACACCCGCCGAGCAGGCCCTGGCCAACCAGGTACTCGATCAATGGCGCAACGGCGCGAGCCAGACCGTTTGCGGCGACATCGACCAGAGCACCCGGGAATCGCGTTACGACCTCGAATTGCAGGACACTCTGAGCCTTGCCGATAACCTGCGGCTGGTCAGCGGGATAAACTATCGTTACGACCGGGCCGATTCCGAAACCTATTTCAATGGCACTCTCGATGACACGATCTGGCGGGCGTTCGGCCAGTTCGAGTGGCGTGCCACCGAACACTGGCTGCTGCAAGGCGGTGCCATGTTCGAGGACACACGGCTGATCGGCAGTTCGCTGACACCTCGCATGGCGGTCAACTACCTGATCAATCCGCGCCACGGCTTGCGTGCGGTGTACTCCGAGGCCGTCCGTTCGCCGGACATGTTCGAGAACAACGTCAACTGGAGTTATCAGGTCACCAACCTCAAGCCCGGTGCCTTCGGCCAGTCCAGCGCCCGTTATTTCGTCAAGACCCGTGGCCCCGGCGATCTCGACCAAGAGCACATGCGCTCCCGGGAACTGGGCTACAACGGCTATTTTCCCGAACAGGGGCTGGCGCTCGACGTGAAGCTGTTCCACGACGAAATCACCGGCATGATCAGTGAACCGCTGCGCAACAATCAGTACATCGCCAGCAACGCCAACAAAGCACGTTTTTCGGGCGCCGAAACCCAGCTTGACTGGCGCGTCGGCAGCCTCGATCGCCTGCGACTGACCTACGCCTACGTCGATGCCGACGCCAGCAACCCGCTGGATGCCAGGCAGACTGCAAGCAACAGTGGCTCGGCCGGATGGCTGCGCGATTGGGGTCGGGGCTGGAACAGTGCGCTTTTCTATTATGGCGATGACGCCCTCAACGGCTACCGTTTCGAACGGGTCGATGCGCGCATCGCCAAACGTATCGCCCTGGGCAAGGCCAGCCTGGAACTGGCCGGGGTGCTCCAGCAACGGCTGGACAATCAGCCGACCACCTTCATCGACAATAATTTTGACCAGCGCCACGTGATGTATTTCAGCGCGGAGCTGGAGCTTTAAGATGCCGAATCGTCCGGCCTGCAGAATGCCGCCCCTGGGTCGGCTGCTGGCCATACTCTGCCTGCTGACAAGCGGCCTTCTGGGCAGCCTGGCGAGTAACGCGGCCGACATTTTGCTCACGGGGGCCGAAGACAGCCCCGCTGTGCGGGCGTTTACCCAGGCCCTGAGCGAGCTGCGACCAAGCGACAACGTACGCTTCCAGACGCTGGCCAAAATGCCGATACCGGACAAGCTGCCGGAAAACATCCGCTTGATACTGCTCGACCTGCCCAGCCTCGACTGGCGCCTGCAAAACACCCAGGGCCCGGCGACACTCGTATTGCGCATCAGCCGCCTGCAAGCCCGGCAACGCTTGAACAACTCGCTGCCTGCGCGCCTTTGCCTGCTTTGGAGCGATCCACCACTGGACCGCCAGTTGCGCTTGACCCGCACCTTGCTGCCCCAAGCCAGACGCATCGGTGTGCTCTACGACACCCACAGTGAGTTCCTCTTGAATGAGCTGCGTCAGGCCGCCCTCCCCCTGGGTCTTGAGATGGTCACCCAGCGCTGGGACAACATCCACGACAGTCGTCCATTACAGGCCCTCCTTAATAACAGTGACGTGTTGCTGGGCCTGGACGATGCCGACCTGTACAACCCGCAAACCGCAAAAAACCTGCTGCTGAGCAGCTACTCGCGGCAAGTGGCGCTGATCGGCCCCAACGCCGGATTCGTCAAGGCCGGGAGCCTGGCCAGCACCTATAGCGATCAGAGCGACTGGCTGGCGGTCCTCGACGAATTGCTCGACCGACCACCGGCCACCTGGCCGCGCACGCACTACCCCCATCAATTCAAGGTCGCGAGCAATCGGCAGGTGGCGCGTTCATTGGGCATCGAACAGATAGACGAAGCGTCTGTCGCCACACTGCTGGCCGAAGGAGAACGCCGTCCATGAGCTTGCGCCGTCGCTGGGACATCAACACCCGTACCCAACTCATCAGCCTCGGCCCTGCACTGCTGCTGACCTTGTTGCTGATCAGCTTCTTCACCTTCGTGCGCATCCAGGATCTACGTCAGGAAATCACCCACACCGGCCAGTTGATCGCCAATCAACTGGCCCCGGCCACCGAGTACGGAGTGATTTCGGGCAACATCGAAGTGCTCGAAACCTTGCTCAAGGCGACGCTGGCCACGCCCAACGTGAGCTTTCTGGAAATCCAGGACAGCGCCAACCGGGTTCTGGTGTACGTCGAACAACCGAACGAACACCACAATCGCGCGCAACAGCTCGAAGTGTTCCAGGCTCCGATACGGCTCCAGCGCATCGCGTTGCACAATGATTTTTTCCAGAGCAGCAAAACCGCCACCGCGGCCCCGGTCGAGGACTATCTGGGCCGGGTGATCGTCGGGCTGTCCAACGACGCCTTCAGCCGACGCCAACAGGAAATCGTGCTCAAGGCCGCCATCCTGGCGCTGTTTGCCCTGCTGTTTACCTTCCTCGTGGCCCGGCGCCTGGCGGGCAGCCTGTCGCAACCGATCCGCGATATCGGCAATGCGGTCAAGGCAATCCAGGACGGCGACTACAGGACACCGCTGCCGATTGTCGACGACACCGAACTGGGGGCGCTGTCGCAACACATCAACAACCTCGCCAGTGGTCTCGACCAGGCCAGCCGCGAACAGCATCAGGCCATGGCACAGCTGATCCAGACCCGCGAAGAAGCGGAAAAGGCCAACAACGCCAAATCCGATTTCCTCGCCATGATGAGCCATGAACTGCGCACGCCGATGAATGGCGTACTGGGCATGCTGCAGTTGCTGGAAACCACCGACATGACCGAGGAGCAGGTGGAGTACGCGGCGCTGGCCTCGGAATCCACCGAGCACTTGCTCAAGGTCATCAACGACATCCTGGATTTCTCGCGGATCGAACGTTCGGAGCTGGAACTCGAGCACATCCCGTTCAACCTCGCCGACCTGATCGTCAGTTGCGCCCAGTCGTTCCAGCACAGCGCCGCGCAACGCGGTCTGGACCTGCAACTGATGATCCCCGACGACATGCGCGGCTTGCAGGTAAAGGGCGACCCGACGCGTATCCGGCAGATACTGGTCAACCTGGTCGGCAACGCGCTGAAGTTCACCGAAAAGGGCCGCGTCACCATCGAGGCGCAGTGGCAGTCGCTGGACCACGAGCTGCTGTGGTTCACCTGCACCGTGCGCGACAGCGGCATCGGCATCCCGGTGCAAAGCCTGGAATTGATGTTCAACGCTTTCCAGCAGGCCGACAGTTCCATTTCAAGGCGCTACGGCGGCACGGGGCTGGGCCTGCCGATTGCCCGCACCCTGGCCGAACGCATGGGGGGCACCTTGCGCGCGCAGAGCGAGGAAGGCCGCGGTTCGGTGTTCACCCTGGAAATCCCCCTGGCTCTGCACCAACAGACACAACCGTTGTTGCCCCCTCGCGCGCAATCGCGCAACAGCAACGGCGAAGGGCGCAATGTGCTGTTGGTCGAAGACAACCCGGTCAACCAGACCGTCATCGAAGCCATGTTGCGCAGCCTGGGCTTCAAGGTCAGTGTCGCCGCCGACGGCGCGCAGGCGGTTCGCAGTGCCGAGAGCCTGATCTTCGAAGCGATCCTGATGGATTGCCGCTTGCCGATCATCGATGGCTATGAAGCCACCCGACAAATCCGCAACCTGCCCGGTTGCACCGACCTGCCGATCATCGCCCTGACCGCCAACGCCTTGCAGGGAGACCGCGAAGCCTGCCTGTCGGCGGGGATGAACGATTACCTGGCCAAGCCGTTCAAACGCACCGATCTGCAGCAAATTCTGCAACGTTGGGTGCAGTAGTACAGGCCTTTCGACCATCTGCGACTGGCGTGAAAGGCGAAAGTGCGGCAGTCTTAGTCACCCGAACAGGCCCGAAAAGGGGCTTGAATAATAATTTCAGTGCACAAGTGTACATTCATGTCCTTGGTGCTGTGACTTTCACCACAACGCAATAGTCTATGAGTAGGCTGCCGGTTCGAGGCATGAACGCTTCGATCGGCCGGGAAGATTTGCCCCACCTGCCGCATGGGACTATTGAGGAGCTCGCATGACCAAACAAAACGCCTTTACCCGGGAAGACCTGCTGCGCTGCAGTCGCGGTGAGCTGTTCGGCCCAGGTAACGCGCAACTGCCCGCCCCGAACATGCTGATGGTTGATCGCATCACCCTGATCAGCGAAGAAGGTGGCAAGTACGGCAAAGGTGAATTGGTCGCCGAGCTGGATATCAATCCGGACCTGTGGTTCTTCGCCTGCCACTTCGAAGGCGATCCGGTGATGCCGGGCTGCCTGGGCCTCGACGCCATGTGGCAACTGGTCGGCTTCTTCCTGGGCTGGCAAGGCCTGCCGGGCCGTGGCCGTGCGCTGGGTTCGGGCGAAGTGAAATTCTTCGGCCAGGTCCTGCCGACCGCCAAGAAAGTCACCTATAACATTCATATCAAGCGCGTCCTCAAGGGCAAGCTGAACCTGGCCATCGCCGACGGTTCGGTCACTGTCGACGGTCGCGAAATCTACACCGCCGAAGGCCTCCGGGTCGGCGTGTTCACCTCCACTGACAACTTCTAAGGGTTATCCGCATGCGCCGCGTCGTTATCACTGGTCTGGGCATCGTTTCTTGCCTGGGCAATGACAAAGAGACCGTCTCCGCTAACCTGCGTGCAAGCCGCCCTGGCATCCGGTTCAATCCGGAATATGCCGAAATGGGTCTGCGTAGCCAGGTTTCCGGCTCCATTGACCTCAACCTTGAAGAACTGATCGATCGAAAGATCTATCGCTTCGTCGGCCACGCGGCAGCTTATGCCTACCTGGCCATGAAAGACGCCATCACCGACTCCGGCCTGACCGAAGAGCAGGTGTCCAACCCGCGTACCGGCCTGATCGCCGGTTCCGGTGGCGCATCGACCCTGAACCAGATGGAAGCGCTGGACATCCTGCGCGAGAAAGGCGTCAAGCGCGTCGGCCCATACCGCGTAACGCGGACCATGAGCAGCACCGTTTCGGCATGCCTGGCCACTCCGTTCAAGATCAAGGGCCTGAACTACTCCATCGCTTCTGCCTGCGCCACCAGTGCTCACTGCATCGGTACCGCCATGGAACAGATCCAGATGGGCAAGCAGGACATCGTCTTCGCCGGTGGCGGTGAAGAAGAGCACTGGAGCCAGTCGTTCCTGTTCGACGCCATGGGCGCCCTGTCCAGCAAGCGCAACGACACTCCGGAAAAAGCTTCCCGTGCCTACGACGCTGACCGTGACGGTTTCGTCATCGCCGGCGGTGGCGGCATGGTCGTGGTTGAAGAGCTGGAACACGCTCTGGCCCGTGGCGCCAAGATCTACGCGGAAATCGTCGGCTACGGCGCGACCTCCGACGGCTACGACATGGTTGCCCCAAGTGGCGAAGGCGCGATCCGCTGCATGCAGCAGGCGCTCTCCACCGTCGATACTCCGATCGACTACCTGAACACCCACGGCACCTCGACCCCGGTCGGTGACGTCGCGGAAATGAAAGGTGTGCGTGAAGTGTTCGGCGACAAGGCTCCGGCCATCAGCTCCACCAAGAGCCTGTCGGGTCACTCCCTGGGCGCCGCCGGCGTTCACGAAGCGATCTACTGCATGCTGATGATGGAAGGCAACTTCATTGCCGGCTCCGCCAACATCGACGAGCTGGACCCTGAAGTGGCCGACCTGCCGGTGCTGACCAAGACCCGCGAAAACGCCACCATCAACACCGTGATGAGCAACAGCTTCGGTTTCGGTGGCACCAACGCCACGCTGGTACTGAAGCGCTGGGAAGGCAAGTAATTCCCCGCTGCTGAGCCGCACATGAAAACGCCCCGACTGGTTCGGGGCGTTTTTTTTGCCTTGAGAAAAGCCCGGGACAGAGGCAATACCTGTGCTCTAAACAGGATTTTCGGTGCTCTCAACATGAAACGTTTGTCATGAAACTAAACGCCCGACGACTGAATGTCGCGGATTCCGCGGGCTGCAGGACTGTTTCCGTTTTTGCAAAAAACCCGTCCCAAATTCAGTCGTTTACTTAGCAAGCTACCAACACCTATAACAGAGGCCTGCACACGCCTTGCTGCAGATAACAGAGATTGGAGCTAGCAGATGACAGTAAAAGTAACTGAACGCGACGATTCACATAAATCCCACGAGGGTGTAGCCGCCGGTATCCGGATCTGGGACGTGCATCAACAAGACCTGCTGGTCGGGATGTTCCACTCCGAGACCGAAGCGCAGCACTACAGGGCCGAACTGGAAATGCTCGAGCGTGATCGCGAGCTCGCAAGCCGTTGAAGACAGACTCCACCACCGTGCAGCCTGCCCCTCCCCCCACGGGCAGGCTGCGATCGGAGCACGCGGCTCAGGCAATCTGAATGACCGCTAAATGAAGGGAGTCGTCGATCACCACCGAAGGAACAACACCGACGATCCAGCCCGCCTCAAGTTTCACCACCTCGCACTCACCGTCGCTCATGCCGTCATTGAACTTCATTCCATTAGTTCTCTCCCCGAGAATATTCCGGGCAAAAGAAAACCCGAGAGATCGTATCGGCGCGATCTTTCGGGTTCGATTGATTAATCCAGCAATGTACTAACAAACATGTAATGCCAGAGAAGCGACTACCACATCAGATCATCAGGGATCTTGTAAGCCGCGTACGGATCATCCTCGACGCTGACTTCTTCGGTCTGCACATTCAACTGCACGATGCGTTGCGGGTCGCGCTCCTGAATCTTCAGTGCCGCCTCGCGCGGAATCACTTCGTAGCCGCCGGCGTGATGCACGATGGCCAGCGAACCGCTGCTGAGTTTGTTGCGCATCAGGGTGTTGACGCAGATGCGCTTGACCTTCTTGTCGTCGACGAAGTTGTAGTAATCCTCGGTCGTCAATTTCGGCAGGCGCGAGACTTCGATCAATTGCTTGACCTGCGCGGCACGGGCCTTGGCCTCGGCCTTTTCCTGCTGCTGGCGGTTGAGCTCCTGGTCGCGCTTGACCTTCTCGGCCATGGCTTCCTGTGCCGCGCGTTGCTGGGAGTCATCCAGCTCGATCTGGCCTTTGTGGGCCAGGCGTTGCTGTTTCTGCTTGTCTTTGCTGACCTGCTTGGCCTGCTTCTGGTTGACCAGCCCTGCTTTGAGCAACTGGTCGCGAAGGGAAATGCTCATGGTGCTTATTACTCACTTAGGCTACTGCTCAACCGCAGCTGGGCAAATTTTTTTCCTGACGTTTGGCTTCGCCCCACAAGGCGTCCAACTCTTCGAGGGTGCAATCTTCCATGGGACGGCGGGTGTCGCGCAATGCCTGTTCGATAAAACGAAAGCGTCTTTCAAACTTGCCGTTGGCGCCACGCAGTGCGGTTTCCGGATCAACCTTGAGATGCCGCGCCAGATTGACCACGGAAAACAGCAGGTCACCGATCTCGTCGGCCACGGCCTCGGGATCATTTTCCGACATGGCTTCGAGGACTTCATCGAGCTCTTCACGCACTTTATCGAGCACCGGCAAGACGTCCGGCCAGTCGAAGCCGACCTGCCCTGCGCGCTTTTGCAATTTCGCCGAACGTGACAACGCCGGCAATGCAGCGGGGACGTCATCGAGCAATGACAGCTGCTCTGGAGCTGAGGACTTCTCTGCGCGCTCCTCGGCCTTGATCTCTTCCCAACGCTGCTTGACCTGCGCTTCACTCAGGCGCGGGACATCCAGTGGTGCGTAGAGATCGCCGGTGGGGAACACGTGGGGATGACGGCGGATCAGCTTGCGGGTGATGCTGTCGACCACGCCGGCGAACTCGAAGCGCCCTTCTTCTCGGGCCAGTTGACTGTAATACACCACCTGGAACAGCAGATCGCCCAGCTCACCCTGCACGTGATCGAAGTCACCGCGCTCAATGGCATCGGCAACTTCATAGGCTTCTTCAAGGGTGTGCGGGACGATGGTGGCCCAGGTTTGCTTGAGATCCCACGGGCAACCGTACTGCGGGTCGCGCAGGCGGTTCATCAGGTGCAATAAATCTTCAAGTGAATACATTTATCAAACTCTACTGGGCCCTGTGGGAGCGGGCTTGCTCGCGAAGAGGGAGTATCAGGCAACACAGTTGCCGACTGACACACCGCTTTCGCGAGCAAGCCCGCTCCCACATTGGATCGGCACCGGTCTTCACGGCGTACGGTTACGCCGGGTTTCGATGATGTTCGGCAACTGGGAAATCCGCCCCAGCAACCGTCCCAACGCATCCAGCCCCGGAATCTCGATGGTCAGGGACATCAACGCGGTGTTGTCCTCTTTGTTCGAGCGGGTGTTGACCGCCAGCACGTTGATCCGCTCATTGAGCAGCACCTGCGAGACGTCACGCAGCAGACCGGAACGGTCGTAGGCGCGAATGACGATATCCACCGGATAGGTGAGCACCGGCACCGGGCCCCAGCTGACCTGGATGATTCGCTCTGGCTCCCGCCCGCTCAGTTGCAGCACCGAGGCGCAGTCCTGGCGGTGAATGCTCACGCCACGGCCCTGGGTGATGTAACCGACGATGGCATCCCCCGGCAGCGGCTGGCAGCAACCGGCCATCTGGGTCATCAGGTTGCCGACGCCCTGGATCTGGATGTCGCCGCGCTTGCCCGGTTTGTAGCCGGTGGCCTTGCGCGGTATGAGTTCAAGCTGTTCGTTGCCACGCTCCGGCTCGACCAGTTGCTGCGCCAGGTTGACCAGTTGCGCCAGGCGCAGATCCCCGGCGCCGAGGGCGGCGAACAGGTCTTCGGCGGTTTTCATGTTGGCCTTGTCGGCCAGCTTGTCGAAATCCACCGCCGGTAGACCGAGTCGATTGAGTTCGCGCTCGAGCAGGGTTTTACCAGCCGCGACGTTCTGGTCGCGAGCCTGCAACTTGAACCAGTGAACGATCTTCGCCCGTGCCCGCGACGTGGTGACATAGCCCAGGTTCGGGTTCAGCCAGTCGCGGCTCGGGGTGCCGTGCTTGCTGGTGATGATCTCGACCTGCTCACCGGTTTGCAGGCTGTAGTTGAGCGGCACGATGCGCCCGTTGATCTTGGCGCCACGGCAGTTGTGACCGATTTCGGTGTGGACGCGGTAGGCGAAGTCCAGCGGGGTCGCGCCCTTCGGCAAGTCGATGGCGTGACCGTCCGGGGTGAAGATGTAGACCCGGTCCGGCTCGATATCGACCCGCAACTGTTCCGCCAGGCCACCGATGTCACCCAGCTCTTCGTGCCATTCGAGCACTTGGCGCAGCCAGGAGATTTTCTCTTCGTAGTGATTGGAGCCGGACTTGACGTCGGTGCCTTTGTAGCGCCAATGCGCACATACGCCGAGTTCGGCTTCTTCGTGCATCGAGTGGGTGCGAATCTGCACTTCCAGCACCTTGCCCTCGGGCCCGATCACCGCGGTGTGCAACGAGCGATAGCCGTTTTCCTTGGGGTTGGCGATGTAGTCGTCGAACTCTTTCGGGATGTGTCGCCACAGGGTGTGGACGATGCCGAGCGCGGTGTAACAGTCGCGCATTTCCGGCACCAGCACGCGAACGGCACGCACGTCGTAGATCTGGCTGAACTCCAGACCCTTGCGCTGCATTTTGCGCCAGATCGAATAGATGTGTTTGGCCCGGCCGCTGATGTCGGCATCGACACCGGTGGCCTGCAATTCGTTTTTCAGCTGGCTCATCACGTCGCTGATAAAGCGTTCGCGATCCAGTCGCCGCTCATGGAGCAACTTGGCGATCTGCTTGTACTGGTCAGGCTCCAGGTAACGGAAGGACAAGTCTTCCAGTTCCCACTTGATGTGACCGATACCCAGGCGATGGGCCAGCGGCGCGTAGATGTCGAAGACTTCACGGGCCACGCGATTGCGCTTTTCGTCGTCGGCGGTCTTCACCGCACGGATTGCGCAAGTACGCTCGGCCAGTTTGATCAGGGCAACGCGAACGTCGTCGACCATGGCCACCAGCATCTTGCGCAGGTTTTCCACCTGGCCCTGGGTGCCCAGCACCAGGGATTTGCGCGGGCTCAGACTGTCGCTGATCGCGGCCATGCGCTGCACGCCGTCGATGAGCTTGGACACCACCGGACCGAAGCGCTGGCTGACCGCCGGCAACTTGATCTGGCCTTCACGTACGCCTCGATACAGGATCGCGGCGACCAGTGAGTCCTGGTCGAGTTTGAGGTCGGCGAGAATCTCGGCGATCTCAAGCCCGGTACGGAAAGTCGAGTTACCTTCCGACCACAGATTCTGTGCCGCATTGGCTTGTTGTTCGGCCTCGCGAGCGTACTCGCAGGCCTCTTTCAAGGCTTCGCGATCCAGTGCCAGATCGACACTGACCGCATGATCGAGCCAAGCCTCGAGATTGATACTGCCGTCGGTGTTGATCGGCTGGTGTGCTCTCACCTGTACCATCTTGCTTACCTTCCCTACGACGCAGATTCAATGCGTCAAATCGCTGACCTTCGTTGCCCGTGCGCCCACGTCGGGCTGGTGCGCGGCTGCACGGGCGGGCCAGTCGGACCAGACGAGCATCCTAGCTCGCTTCAAATAACGCCATGGCCTCGACATGTGCCGTTTGAGGAAACATATCGAGAATCCCGGCACGTTTTAACCGGTAGCCCTGCTTGATCAATTCGACCGTGTCGCGCGCCAGAGTTGCCGGGTTGCACGACACATACACCAATCGTTCGGCGCCCAGGGTCCTGAGCTTGCGCACGACCTCGAAAGCACCGTCACGCGGTGGGTCCAAGAGTACCGCACAAAAGCCTTCGTCGGCCCATTCAGCGTCCGTCAAAGGCTGGGATAAATCGGCCTGAAAAAACCTCGCGTTATGCAGATTATTGCTAGCCGCATTCGCCGCTGCCCGATCGACCATCACCTGCACGCCTTCGACCGCCACCACCTCACGAGCGGCCTTGGCCAGCGGCAAGGCAAAGTTGCCCAGGCCACAGAACAGATCGAGTACACGCTCATCCGCTGTCGGCTTCAACCAGTCCAGTGCCTGGGCGACCATCGCTTCGTTGACGGCGGCGTTGACCTGGATGAAATCCCCTGGCCGGTAAGCCAGCTCCAGATCCCACTGTTCAAGACGATAGCCCAGCGACTGCCCAGCCTCGACCGGTTGCGGTTCACCGTCGCCATGCAGCCACAACTGGGCTTCATGGAACGCGCAGAAATCCTTGAGGATCGTCAGGTCGGCGTCGGACAACGGCGCCATGTGCCGCAGCAACACGGCCAGCTTCGAGCCGCTGAACAACTCCACATGCCCGAGTGCCTGGGGTTTGCTCAAGCGCCGCAGCATCTCCGGCAAGCGGCTCATGATCGGTTGCAAGGGCTGTACCAGCACCGGGCAATCATCAATGCCAACGATGTCCTGGCTGCCGGCGGCACGGAAACCGACTTCGAGTTTTTTCGCCTTCATGTCCCAGCGCACTGCCACGCGGGCGCGACGCCGGTAAGCGAACTCAGCACCGCTCAATGGCGCCGCCCACTCTTCGGGTTCGACACCTGCGACCCTCGACAACTGCTCGGCGAGCATGCGCTGTTTCAGGGCGAGTTGTTCATTGTGAGGCAGATGCTGCACGCTGCATCCGCCGCAACGGCCGGCGTGGGCGCACGGTGCCGCGCGGCGTAATTCGCTGGCCTTGAACACCCGTTCGGTACGCGCCTCGACCACTTTGCCGTGGGCACCGAGGACGCGCGCCTCGATCTCTTCACCGGCCAATGCGCCGATGACGAACCAGGTGCGGCCTTCGAAAAACGCGATACCGCGACCGTCATTGGCCAGGCGCTCGATGGTCAGGCGCTGCTTTTTGCCGGTCGGGACTTGCGGGGCCTTGCTGCCGCCGGTGGGCTGGAAGCGCAGGCCTCTTTCATGTTTGGCCATCAGTTGGGCGCGTCGAAAATGCCGGTCGACAGGTAACGGTCGCCACGGTCGCAGATGATCGCGACGATCACCGCGTTTTCAACTTCTTTGGACAGACGCAGCATTGCCGCTACGGCACCGCCCGAGGACACGCCACAGAAAATGCCTTCTTCGCGGGCCAGACGACGGGTCACGTCTTCGGCTTCGCTTTGGGCCATGTCGACGATCCGGTCCACGCGGTCGGCCTGGTAGATCTTCGGCAGGTATTCCTGAGGCCAGCGGCGGATACCCGGGATCGCCGAGCCTTCCATCGGTTGCAGGCCGATGATCTGCACGTTGTCGTTCTGCTCTTTCAAGTAGCGCGACACGCCCATGATGGTGCCGGTGGTGCCCATGGAGCTGACGAAATGGGTGATGGTGCCCTGGGTCTGGCGCCAGATTTCCGGGCCGGTGGTGGTGTAGTGCGCCTCGGGGTTATCACCGTTGGCGAACTGATCCAGTACCTTGCCGCAACCTTCGGCTTCCATCTTCTGCGCCAGGTCACGGGCGCCTTCCATACCCTGCTCCTGGCTGACCAGAATCAGCTCGGCGCCATAGGCCGTCATGGCCGCTTTGCGCTCGGCGCTGGAGTTGTCCGGCATGATCAGGATCATCTTGTAACCCTTGATCGCAGCGGCCATGGCCAGGGCGATCCCGGTGTTACCCGAGGTCGCTTCGATCAGCGTATCGCCGGCGTGGATCTGCCCGCGCAGTTCGGCGCGGGTGATCATCGACAGCGCCGGACGGTCCTTGACCGAACCCGCCGGGTTGTTCCCTTCGAGCTTGAGCAAAAGGGTATTGCTGGTGGCGCCGGGCAGGCGCTGCAAACGGACCAGCGGAGTGTTGCCGACGCAATCGGCGATGGTTGGGTACTGCAAGGTCATGGCGTATTCGCAATCCAGACTGCGGGGGCACCTATCATACCGGCAAACGTTCCCAGGCCATATCACGCAAAGTGTGGTGCTTATGGCTTATGGGAATAAGGGTGGCATTTTTTGGGAAGCCCCCCCTTCCATTTTCCTTACGCGATCCTAAAGAGGCGCCGAAAGACAATCACAAAGTAGAACCTGAAGTCGCTTCTCCACCCTCCCCTTGCGCCGTATTCAGTGCATAAAACTCATGCAGTTTGGCCTGCAACAACTGTTTATCCGGTAGCTGCACCTGATACTCAGCGATCAGTGCTGGAGACAAGCTGCGATTGAGGGCGTACTCGACAACTTCGTCATCCTTACTGGCGCAGAGCAATACCCCAATTGCGAGGTTTTCATGAGGTTTGCGTTCTTCGCGATCCAGGGCTTCCAGATAGAAGCCCAACTTGCCCAAATACTCCGGCTCGAAACGGCCGACCTTGAGCTCGATGGCCACCAGGCAGTTGAGACCGCGGTGAAAGAACAACAGGTCCAGTGCAAAATCACGCCCGCCGACTTGTAAAGGGTATTCGGAGCCGACAAAGCAGAAATCGCGGCCAAGCTCACTCAAGAACTGCTTGAGGCGTCCCAGTAAGCCCCGATGCAGATCCGTTTCGGCGTGGGCGCCGGGCAAGTCGAGAAACTCGACCATGTAGGCATCACGGAATATCTCTAACGCAGAGGGGTGGGCTTGTTTCAAAACTGCGGAGACTTTGGCCGGCTGGGTCACGCTGCGTTCAAACAGCGCTGCCTTGAACTGTCGCTCCAGTTCGCGCTTCGACCATTTCTCCTGGATCGCCATACGCAAGTAAAACTCCCGCTCTTCCGGGAGTTTGCTTTGGCTGAAGATGACCAGATTTTGGGTCCAGGGTAATTGTCTCACCAGCGGTGAGACTTTCACGTCGCCCCGGTAAGTCTCGTAGAACTGACGCATACGAAACAGATTGGGACGGGTAAAACCACGCAAACCCGGTTGAGTCTGAGCCAGGTGCACGGCGAGTTGACCGACCACGGAATCGCCCCATTCAGCTTTCTCCAGCTTGCGGCTGATATAGGCACCAACCTGCCAGTACAACTCGATCAGTTGGGTATTGACCGACTGCATGGCCTGGCGCCTGGCACGTTGAATGAGCCCAAGCACTTCATTGAAACGGTCCTCGGCTAGGTTGCCGGGAACGTGGGGGGCAATCATGCCTGGGTCCTTGAACATGAGTAAAAGCGTGAGCTTAAACTGCCAGGGATGCTTGAAATAACCGGTGATACCCCTTGGGAAATGTCGTACAGAAACTTGGGAACGCTCTGGCAAAATCAGAGTACTGGAGGATAGGAGAGCCTCTACGCGAGCGGGCTTGCAAAGACGTCATCACTGACAGTTCCATCATCCGCCACCAACTGCATATTCATCCGCAACCCGCTCCCGGTGTTCTGCGCCCAAAGCTGCCCGCCCTGACGCTGCACCGCATTCCTGGCGATGCTCAGACCCAGGCCAAACCCACCATCCCCCGGCCTCGAACCGTCGAGTCGGGTGAACGGCAGGAAGATCCGCTCCAGATCAGCTTGCGCCACGCCGCCGCCCTGATCTTCCAGCCACAGGTGCCAGAAATCGCCATCACGCTGACCGCTCAGTTGGACAATGCCGCCAGCCGGTGAATGCCGAATCGCATTACGCAGAATATTTTCCAATGCCTGGGCCAGAGTATTCAGATGACCGCGTACCCAGCAGGATGACTCCACCGTGCATTGCAACTGCGTATCGGGCCAGCCACTTTCATAGCAGGCATTCTCCGTGAGCATCTCCCACAGCGCCTGGATCTGGATCGCTTCGTCGGGCAAGCGGGTGCGCTCGGTGTCCAGCCAGGCCAGTTGCAAGGTGTCTTCCACAAGCCGCTGCATGCCATCGACCTCGCGACCGATGCGTTCGCGCAAGGCTTCCAGCTCCTGCTCGCTTTCACTGGCCACCCGCAAGCGGCTCAGGGGCGTACGCAATTCGTGGGACAAGTCGCGCAGCAGTTGCTGCTGCAAGGCCACGGTGCTTTGCAGACGTTCAGACATGTGATCGAACGCCCGACCCAACTCACCCAATTCATCCGATCGATTGGTGGTCCGGGTCGACAGCCGTACGTTCAGTTGATCGGCACGCCAGGCATTGGCCTGTTCACGCAGGCTGTTGAGCGGCACCACCAACTCGCGATACAGCCCGACGCACAGCAGCAAGGTGAACAATCCGGGAATCACGCCGTTGGTGATCACCCGCCAGAACACCCGGTAACGCCCGGGTACGAAGCGCTTGGGCAGCTCGATCACCAGGCTGCCGGCGGACGGGTCGCCGGGAAACGGTATGCGCATCCACGGTTGGCCTTTCTTGTGGATCGGCCAATCGAGGCCGCGTAAAAAAGTCAGGCGTTCGACTTCCTTCTCCGTCAGCGATTGGTTGCTCAAGGACTGCAAATCACCGCCGATGACACCGACCCAGCCTTTTTCCCGCTGATGCATGCCTTGCAGCCAGTCATCGACACCGGCGCTCTGGCGCTGCCGCCATGCCTGCTCGGCCTCGGCGGCATAGCGTGTCAGGGTGCCGCGAGCCTCATCGGAGAGGAACTGGTTACGCTGCTCCATGTACCGGCCCCAGGACCAACTCAGCCAGATCATCAGCAGACAGAAAGCGACCAATAGACAGGCCAGTTTCCAGAACAGCGAATGCCTGCCCGGCAAGTTACATTTCATCAGTGGCGCTCAGGATGTAACCCTTGCCCCATACCGTACGCACTTCGCGCTCGGTGTAGCCAATGGCCTTGAGCTTGCGACGGATCTGGCTGATGTGCATGTCCAGGCTGCGGTCATGGGTCGCGTAACCGCGTTGCAGTACCTGTTGATAAAGGAAGGCTTTGCTTAACACTTCATCGGTACTGCGGTGCAAAGTCTCCAGCAACCGATACTCGCTGCGGGTCAGGCCGCCGGCCTGTTCGCCATAAAAGACCTCGAAGCTTTCATCGTCGAAGCGCAGGCTGTCCATCGAAGGAACAGGCACTGTCGGCACCGGCCGGCGGTCGAGTGCCACCCGCCGTAGTATGGCTTCGATGCGCACCCGCAACTCCACCATGCTGAAGGGCTTTGGCAGGTAATCATCGGCCCCCAGACGAAAGCCGCTGATGCGATCGGCCTCGGCGCCGAGGGCCGACATCAGCAACACCGGGGTGGAATGGCTCTGGCGCAATTGGGTCAGCACCGCCAGGCCGTCCAGGCCCGGCAGCAGAATATCCATCAACACCACGTCGAAAGGTTGCCGACGGGCGATGTCCAGGCCTTCCTGACCGTTCTGGCACCAGGTCACCTGGAAGCCGCTGCGGTCCAGATGCTCATGAACGTAGGCGCCGAGCACAAGGTCGTCTTCGATGGACAGGATTCGCGGGGGGGCGGCAGCGATGGGAGTCATGACTATCTGCAAACAATTCTCAGTTAAGTGATTATTCAAGATTGCCTCGCCAGGGGCAACCCACGGTTTGTCCGCATTGCCAAAGAGTTGCCCGGGCCGACGAATGACCGCACCATTTTTACGAGGATTGCCCGCGAGCAAATCGCTACACTGCGCAAGGTGGTGCATGGCGGACGCATGTGCAGGTCAATAAATTGCGGGATGCAGGAGAGATGCGTGCTCAAGAAACTGGGAATCAAAGGCCGCGTGCTATTGCTGACCCTGTTGCCAACCAGCCTGATGGCGTTGGTGCTGGGGGGATATTTTACCTGGATGCAACAGGCTGACCTGCAATCCCAACTCATGCAGCGCGGCGAAATGATCGCCGAGCAGCTGGCGCCACTGACAGCGCCAGCCATGGGCCATCAGGACAACGAACTGCTCGAGCGCATCGCCACCCAGGCCCTGGAACAAACCGACGTGCGGGCCGTGACCTTCCTGGCTCCTGACCGCACGCTGCTGGCCCACGCCGGCCCGACCATGCTCAACCAGACACCCTCAGGCAGTGGCACGCAGATGCTGCGCCGCAGTGGCAGCGATGCGACCCGCTATCTGCTGCCGGTATTCGGCAAACACCGCAACCTGGCCGGGGACGTGATACCCGAAGAGGCCGACCGCCTGCTGGGCTGGGTCGAACTTGAACTGTCCCATAACAGCATGCTGTTGCGCGGTTACCGCAGCCTGTTCGCCAGCCTGATGCTGATCATTGCGGGACTCACGGGTGCGGCACTGCTGGCCCTGCGTATGGGCCGAACGATCAATCGGCCGTTGAGTCAGATCAAGCAGGCAGTGGCCCAACTCAAGGACGGTCATCTGGAAACCCGCTTGCCGCCCCTCGGCAGCCAGGAACTGGACGAACTGGCCTCCGGCATCAACCGCATGGCCGGCACCCTGCAAAATGCGCAGGAAGAATTGCAGCACAGCATCGACCAGGCCACCGAAGACGTGCGCCAGAACCTGGAAACCATCGAGATCCAGAACATCGAGCTGGACCTTGCGCGCAAGGAGGCTCTGGAGGCAAGCCGGATCAAGTCCGAATTCCTGGCCAACATGAGCCATGAAATCCGCACGCCGCTCAACGGCATTCTCGGCTTCACCCACCTGCTGCAAAAAAGCGAACTCACCCCGCGCCAGCTTGACTACCTGGGCACCATCGAAAAATCCGCCGACAGCCTGCTGGGCATCATCAACGAGATTCTCGACTTTTCGAAAATAGAGGCCGGCAAGCTGGTGCTCGACCATATTCCGTTCAACCTGCGCGACCTGCTCCAGGACACCCTGACCATCCTCGCCCCCGCCGCCCACGCCAAGCAGCTGGAACTGGTGAGCCTGGTGTACCGGGACACACCGCTGTCACTGGTGGGCGACCCGCTGCGGCTCAAGCAGATCCTGACGAACCTGGTGAGCAACGCGATCAAGTTCACCCGCGAAGGCACCATCGTCGCCCGCGCCATGCTCGAAGAAGAACACGAAGACACCGTGCAGTTGCGCATCAGCATTCAGGACACCGGCATCGGTCTGTCGAACCAGGACGTACGCGCCCTGTTCCAGGCCTTCAGCCAGGCCGACAACTCGCTGTCGCGACAACCCGGCGGCACTGGCCTGGGCCTGGTGATTTCCAAGCGTCTGATCGAACAGATGGGCGGCGAGATCGGCGTCGACAGCACGCCGGGGGAAGGCTCGGAGTTCTGGATCAGCCTGAGCCTGCCCAAAGCCCGCGACGATGTCGAAGACCTTCCTTGCGCGCCCTTGCTCGGACGACGGGTGGCAGTACTGGAAAACCACGAGCTGGCGCGGCAGGCATTGCAGCATCAACTGGAAGACTGCGGCCTCAGCACCACACCGTTCAATACCCTGGAAAGCCTGACCAATGGCGTCACCGCCGCCCATCAGACCGACCAGGCGATCGACCTTGCCGTGCTCGGCATCACCAGCAACGACATGCCGCCGGAACGCCTGAACCAGCACATCTGGGACCTCGAGCATCTTGGCTGCAAAGTGTTGGTGCTGTGCCCTACCACGGAACAGACACTGTTCCATCTTTCCGTGCCCAACCCCCACAGCCAGCTTCAGGCGAAACCGGCCTGCACCCGCAAGCTGCGACGCTCCCTGTCTGATCTGGTCAGCCCGCGCCCGATGCGCAGCGAGCCGGGTGAACCGGTGTCCAGCCGTGCCCCGAAGGTGCTGTGCGTCGACGACAATCCGGCCAACCTGATGCTGGTACAGACCCTGCTCGAAGACATGGGCGCCAGGGTGCTCGCGGTGGAAAGCGGTTATGCCGCCATCAAGGCTGTGCAGAACGAGACATTCGATCTGGTGTTGATGGACGTGCAGATGCCCGGCATGGACGGTCGCCAGAGCACCGAGGCGATCCGCCAGTGGGAAAGCGAACGCCATTGCACGCCTTTGCCGATCGTAGCCCTCACCGCCCACGCCATGGCCAACGAAAAACGCGCGCTGCTGCAAAGCGGCATGGACGACTACCTGACCAAACCGATCAGCGAACGGCAATTGGCGCAGGTGGTGCTGAAGTGGACTGGTCTGGCGCTGCGTAATCACAGCCCGGAGCGCTCCGGCGATGGGCATGCTGGCGCCCATGACCTGTTGGTGCTCGACCACGAGGAAGGATTGCGCCTGGCCGCCGGCAAGGCTGATCTGGCGGCGGACATGCTGGCGATGTTGCTCGCATCCCTGGAAGCCGACCGCGAAGCCATCCGCCTCGCTCAGCAAAGCAACGACCACAACGCCCTGATCGAACGGGTTCATCGCCTGCATGGCGCGACGCGTTACTGCGGCGTACCGCAATTGCGTGCGGCCTGCCAACGCAGCGAAACCCTGCTCAAGCAACAGGACCCGAAAGCCGGCGTAGCACTGGATGAGCTCGACCGGGCGATCAATCGCCTGGCGGCCCAGGCGCGTATCAATGCTTGATTCAGCGCAACCCTGCCAGGTTGCATGAAAGCTAATGTAGCAGCTGCCGAAGGCTGCGTTCGGCGGCGAAGCCGTCGTAAAAACCGTATCCGCGGCTAACCTGCAGAACTGCGGCGGCTTGTTTTGCGACGGCTGCGCCGCCGAACGCAGGCTCCGACAGCTGCTACAGAAAGCTTCAACTCTCAGGGGGACAGCATGCGCACGATTCTTTTCAGCAGCCAGACCTACGACCGCGACAGTTTTCTCGCCGCCGAGCTGCCCGCCGGCATCGAGCTGCACTTTCAGGCGGCGCGACTGAGCCTGGATACGGCGGCACTGGCGGAACATCACGAGGTGGTCTGCGCCTTTATCAACGATGATCTCGGCGCCCCGGTGCTTGAACGCCTGGCTGCCGGCGGCACACGTCTGATCGCCCTGCGTTCGGCCGGTTACAACCATGTCGACCTGGCAGCGGCGAAACGTCTGGGACTGGCGATTGTGCGGGTCCCGGCCTATTCGCCCCACGCCGTGGCCGAGCACGCGGTGGGGTTGATCCTGGCGCTCAACCGACGCTTGCACCGTGCCTACAACAGGACCCGTGAAGGCGATTTCAGCCTGCATGGACTGACCGGTTTCGATCTGGTGGGCAAGACCGTCGGCGTGGTCGGCACCGGTCAGATTGGCGCCACCTTCGCCAAAATCATGAGCGGATTTGGCTGCCAGTTGCTGGCCTATGACCCCTGCCCCAACCCGCAGGTCGAAGCCCTCGGTGCGCGCTACCTGAGCCTGCCGCAACTGCTGGCCGAATCGCAGATCATCAGCCTGCACTGTCCGCTCAACGAGCAGAGCAGGCACTTGATCAACCGCGAGTCCCTGGCGCACATGCAACCGGGCGCGATGCTGATCAATACCGGGCGTGGCGGTCTGGTGGACACTCCGGCACTGATCGATGCCCTGAAAGACGGTCGCCTGGGTTACCTGGGACTGGACGTGTATGAGGAGGAGGCGCAGTTGTTCTTCGAGGACCGCTCCGACCTGCCGCTGCAAGACGATGTGCTGGCACGGCTGCTGACCTTTCCTAACGTGATCGTCACCGCGCACCAGGCCTTCCTGACCCGCGAAGCGCTGGGCGCGATTGCCGCCACCACATTGCGCAACATTGCAGCCTGGACGGCGGGCACCCCGGAAAACCAGGTGACGGGAGACTGAAACGGATCGAAGGTCATCTGCCTGCGCGGTGCGGTGTGCAAGCCCGTGATAGCATATCGCGCATATTTGGAGGACCCATGGTCGAACACGATTTCCGCTACAGCCTGATGAACCCGCAACACACCCTCACCGAATGCCGCGCCCTGGTGCCGGGGCGCTATCAAGTCACCGGCAACGGTGGTTCGATTCGCAACAATGACGTGCTGGTCGTGACCCTCAAGGGTGCCAAGGACTTGTCCATGCGCCTGACCGTCGAAACGGTTCGCCACCTGATCAACCCGCCCGGCCAATGGGTCGCGGTGGCCAGTGGCCCGGTGTTCGGCGAACTGGCCATCCACACCTGGCAAGTGAACTGTGACAGCTGCGCCAAAGAGCTGAGCTTCGAGTTCGCCGTCGATGCCAAGCTGGGCAACAAGGCCGAAAAGCCTGCCGCCACCGCGCGGATTGCCGAGCTGGGCTGGACCACCGTCGGCGAGAAACACCTGTGCCCGAAATGCCAGGAGCCTGCGTGATGAAACGCCTCGCTCTGACCGCCATGGTCGGCGCCAGCCTGCTGGGCTGCGCCGCCGAGCCGGTGCAACTGCAACAGAATCGCAGCTACATTCTGGAGTGGATCGGCGAGCGGCCGTTGATGGACTACAGCCACCTGACCATCACCCTCGGCGAAGACGGCCGGGCCTACGGCAATGGCGGCTGCAACCACTGGTTTGCGCCGTACACCCTCGATGGCGACAAACTGACCTTCGGCAAAATCGGCAGCACCCGCAAATTGTGCGCGCCGGCGCTGATGGAACAGGAAAAACGCTTCCTTCAGGCCCTGGAAAACGTCCAGCGCTGGGACGTCTCCCCGATCGAGCAGATACGCTTCTGGCCAGCCGAAGGCAAGCCGTTGCGTTGGTGGCTTGAGGAGGGTTGATCCGCAAAAAAGATCGCAGCCTTCGGCAGCTCCTACAGGATTAGACGTAAACCTGTAGGAGCTGCCGAAGGCTGCGATCTTTTGCCTTAATTTTTTGCCTGCAACGCCTCAAGCTTCGCCATCACCCCCGCCGCCGTCTGTTCACCCATCAACTGCTCACGCACCTTGCCCTTGTTATCGATGATGTAGGTCACCGGCAACGCCTCGCTGCGCGGCAGCTCGAACAGTTCGGAAGGGTCCTGGGCCAGCACGGTGAACCTGATCCCCAGTTTCTCGCTCGCGCCCTTCAGCTCTTGCCCCTGGACGTTGTCGAAATTGACCCCGAACACACCGATTTTCCTGTCCTTGAGCTGCTCGGCCAAGGCATTCAACTCCGGGATTTCAGTACGGCAAGGCCCGCACCATTCTGCCCAGTAGTTAAGCACCAGCCATTTGCCGTCCAGTCGGTCGGCGGCGATCTTGTGGCCGTCCTGGTCGATGCCATAGTCATTACCGCAGCCCCCCAGCATCAACGCCCCGATGATCGCCAATGCTGCCGCCAGTCGCCTTGTCATGTCGTGTTCCTTGTCAAAAATAGAATGCGCCTGCGACCCATCGCCTCTCACGGTTCTGGATTGCGCGCCGCACAGTTAGAATAGCCGCCACCTTACGCAAGATGCGACCCGCTCATGACCGATCTGACGCTTTATCACAACCCGCGCTGCTCGAAATCCCGCGGTGCGCTCGAACTGCTTGAAGTCCGTGGCCTGACCCCGACCGTGGTCCGTTACCTGGAAACCCCGCTGGACGCCGCGCAGATCCAGAGCCTGCTGGGCAAACTCGGGATCAGCGCCCGGCAATTGCTGCGCACCGGCGAGGACGAGTACAAGACCCTCGACCTGGCTGACAGCAGCCTGAGCGAGGCGCAATTGATCGCCGCCATCGCCGCCCACCCGAAACTGATGGAGCGACCGATTCTTGAAGTCGGCGACAAGGCCATCATCGGCCGCCCACCGGAACAGATCCTGGAACTGTTGCCATGAGTGCACCGTACATTCTGGTTCTGTACTACAGCCGCAGCGGCTCGACCAACGAAATGGCCCGGCAGATCGCCCGTGGTGTCGAACAGGCCGGGCTTGAGGCCCGTCTGCGCACGGTGCCGGCGATTTCCACCGAGTGCGAAGCCGTTTCGCCGGAGATTCCCGACGAGGGCGCGCTGTATGCCAGTCTCGACGACCTGAAGAACTGTGCCGGTCTGGCGCTTGGTAGCCCGACCCGCTTCGGCAACATGGCCGCGCCGCTCAAGTACTTTCTCGACGGTACCAGCAACCTGTGGCTGACCGGTGCCCTGGTGGGCAAACCGGCCGGTGTGTTCACCTCCACGGCGAGCCTGCACGGCGGCCAGGAAACCACCCTGCTATCGATGATGCTGCCGCTGCTGCACCACGGCATGCTGATCACAGGCCTGCCCTACAGCGAGTCGGCACTGCTGGAAACCCAGGGCGGCGGCACGCCATACGGCGCCAGTCATCACGCCGGTGCCGACGGCAAAAGCGGCCTGGATACCCATGAAGTGGCGCTGTGCCGGGCACTCGGCATGCGCCTGGCCAAGACTGCGCAGAAACTGGAGAGCTGAGGTGGCCAAGAAGCCGAAGATCCTGCCCGCCCTCGAATGGCTCGAACCACGGGTCAAGGCGATGCGCGCCATCAGCCTGCTGTGTTTTTTCGGCCTGGTGGGGCTGCTTTGCGTTTACTACCTGGCGGTCGCCGACCTGCACGGTGCACGCCCTTGGGTGATTCTGTTGATCGAGCTGGTGCCGCTGCTGATTCTGGCGCCGGGGATGATCATCGGCAGCCCACGCGGGCATTCGTGGATGTGCTTTGTGGTGAACCTGTATTTCATCAAGGGCGCATTGGCTGCCTATGACCCGAACCGGCAAGTCTTTGGCTTGCTGGAGATGGGCGCGAGCCTGGCGGTATTCTGCTCGGCGCTGTTGTATGTGCGCTGGCGGTACCAGTTGAACCGCAAGCTGGCTGGCGAGGGTGAGATTTCCGTCGCCTGACCAGACGCCTTCGCGAGCAAGCCCGCTCCCACATCTGATCGCATTTCAAATGTGGGAGCGGGCTTGCTCGCAAAGGGGGCGACGCGGTCTCAATGATTGACGGTGTAAGCCAGCATCATCGAAATCTGGCTCATCGGCCGCCCGCCACTTTCCTCATGCCACTGGTTGAACACGTCCTGCACCAACGCCAGGTCGCGCAGACTGCTCGGCACCTTGTCGACGATGTCCTGCGCATTGAGCGCCGCCACCACGTCATAGCTCGGCACAAAGGTGTCCTTGCCGATCATCCGCAAGAAGCGCGGGGCTGACAGCCCGCCCAACTGATGTCCGCGTTTTTTCAGGAAGGTCCAGAGCCCGACGATATCGGTCACCGGCCAGTCGGCGATCAGCGCACCGAAGCTGCCCTTTTCATAGGCGACGTCCAGTATGAACTGCGCATTGCGCGGCACGCTCTTGAGCTTGCCCAGGTGACGGATGATCCGCGTGTCCTGCATCAGGCGCTCAAGGTGCTCGGCGCTCATCAGCACGACTTTTTCCGGGTCGAACTTGAAGAACACTTCTTCGAAGGCCGGCCACTTGGCATCCACCAGGCTGTGCTTGAGCCCGGCGCGGAATACCCGCAACGCCATCATCGAGAGGTAGCGATCGTCGCTGATCTTGCGCAGTTGCGCCGGGGTCTTGGGAACGGGCAGATGGGCTTCCAGTTCAGCCGCCGAACCGAAGCGGTTCAGACAGTATTCATTGAGCCACTTGTAATCGCGCATGCCCTCTCCTGAGGATTGAAACGAAAAACCAAAGTGGGAGCGGGCTTGCTCGCGAAGGCGGTGCGTCATTCAACATTGATGTCGACTGACACTACGCATTCGCGAGCAAGCCCGCTCCCACAGTTTTAATCAGAGGTTGACCACGTTGACGAATCGCGAAGCCGCGCTTTCGTCGATCTTGAGGCTGGTGAAGTCGAACAGGTTGCGGTCCGCCAATTGCGACGGGATCACGTTCTGCAGGCTGCGGAAAATGCTCTCGGTACGGCCTGGGGTCTTGCGCTCCCAGTCCAGCAGCATTTCCTTGACCACCTGACGCTGCAGGTTCTCCTGGGAACCGCAGAGGTTGCACGGAATGATCGGGAATTGCTTGAAGTCCGAGTAGGCCTGGATGTCTTTTTCGTTGCAGTAGGCCAGCGGGCGGATCACCACGTTGCGACCATCATCAGCGCGCAGCTTCGGTGGCATGGCCTTGAGCGAACCGTTGAAGAACATGTTCAGGAAGAACGTTTCGACGATGTCGTCGCGATGGTGACCGAGTGCCATCTTGGTCGCGCCGATTTCATCGGCAAAGGTGTATAGCGTGCCACGACGCAGGCGCGAGCACAGCGAGCAGGTGGTCTTGCCTTCCGGAATCAGCTCCTTGACCACCGAATAGGTGTCTTTCTCGACGATGTGGTACTCGATCCCCAGCTCCTTGAGGTAGGCCGGCAGCACGTGCTCCGGGAAACCCGGCTGTTTCTGGTCCATGTTCACGGCCACGATCTCGAATTTGATCGGCGCGACCTTCTGCAAGTGCATCAGCACATCGAGCATGGTGTAGCTGTCCTTGCCACCGGACAGGCAGACCATGACCTTGTCGCCGTCTTCAATCATGTTGAAATCGGCAACTGCCTCACCGGCCAGTCGGCGAAGGCGCTTTTGCAGTTTGTTCTGGTTGACCGTGAGAGTGCCCATGACGCGAAATCCGTGAGGTGTGACGAAAGGCCGGCATTTTACGCAAAAACACCTCAGGGGCGAAGTGCCTCGCCAAATGGGCTGTTCGCCACAGACCCCGCGGCGATTAACAACTGTGTTTACAGCGCGATTTGCTCTAAAGCCCCTACTCCCACTGGGGAAACTCCTCCCTATACTGCGACATAAGGTCGCGTACAAATTCAGACCTATGACTTGCTTGGCCGCATTGGCCCGTAGGCGCTCCGCTGGGGGGCGATGGTAAAAACAAGAGGAGTGACTGGCATGATCCATCACGTAGTGGGGCTCTTCACCCACCCTGACCAAGAATGGAAAGAAATCCGTGGCGACCAGGAGGAAAGCATCAGCCACATGTACCTGACCCATACGCTGATCCTGGCGGCGATCCCCGCCGTGTCTGCCTTTATTGGTACCACACAGGTCGGCTGGGTCATCGGCAATCGACCGCCCGTCATGCTGACCGTAGAAAGCGCGATATGGATGACGATCATGTCGTACCTGGCGATGCTCGGCGGTGTCGCGGTAATGGGCGCATTCATCCACTGGATGGCCCGCACCTATGACGCCAACCCAAGCCTGGCCCGCTGCATTGCGTTTGCAACCTACACCGCTACACCGCTGTTCATCGGCGGCCTCGCGGCCTTGTACCCACACTTGTGGCTGGGGATGATCGTCGGCACCGCCGCCATCTGCTACACGGTGTACTTGCTGTATGTGGGCTTGCCGACATTCATGAACATTCCATCTGACGAGGGTTTCCTGTTTTCAAGTTCAGTGCTCGCCGTAGGCCTGGTGGTGCTGGTCGCCATCATGGCATTCACAGTAATTGTCTGGGGACTCGGCGTGGGCCCGGTCTACACCAGTTAGCCGCTCATCACTGAAAATCGGAACTGCCGACAAGGGCCGCCGCAAGGCGGCCTTTTCTTTCTTCAGCAACGAGGCGGCACACGACCATTCATCAACCTGGCGATTCGCAAGGTCCGAGTGTTGCGGCATACTCGAGCGCTCTGGAGATCCATCAAGCATGCCCGAGCAACTCAATACCCGCGTCGAAGACTGTTTCCAACTAGCCGAATCCTTTTTCAAACGACCTTTCAAACGCCCCGTGGTGAGCCTCAAGCTGCGCGGGCAAAAAGCCGGTGTCGCGCATTTGCACGAGAACCTGCTGCGCTTCAACCCGCAGCTGTACCGGGAAAACGCCGAAGACTTCCTCAAGCAGACCGTGGCCCATGAAGTCGCGCACCTGATCGCCCACCAACTGTTCGGCGACCGCATCCAGCCCCATGGCGAAGAGTGGCAATTGATCATGCGCGGCGTATATGAACTGCCGCCCAACCGCTGCCACACCTATGACGTCAAACGCCGCAGCGTGACCCGCTACATCTACAAGTGCCCGTGCGCCGACAGCGACTTCCCGTTCTCGGCCCAGCGCCACAGCCTGGTTCGGCAAGGGCGGCGGTATCTGTGCCGGCGGTGTCGCAACACCTTGGTGTACAGTGGGGAGATGCGGGTCGAATAGCGAGATTTGTGGTGGCTGTACTGGCCTCTTCGCGGGCAAGCCCGCTCCCACAGTGGCCGGGGTTGTCCACAGAACTTGTCATCGACGCGAATCCCTGTGGGAGCGGGCTTGCCCGCGAAGAGGCCGGAGCAGACGCTAGAGAATTACCTTGGCGAACCGCAATTGAGCAATCCGCTCAACGCTAAACCCCAACTCCCCCAACACCTGATCGGTATGCTGCCCCAGCGCCGCGCCAATATGCCGAGGCTCAGGCAAGCCCTCTGAAAACTTCAGCGGGCATGCCATCTGCGCCTGGGTTGAACCATCGTCCCGCGGCACATCGGTCACCAACTCCCGCGCTTGCAACTGCGGATGACACAGCGCTTCTCCCAGGCTCAACACCGGTTCGACGCACGCATCCAGTTCCGCGAACAGCGCACGCAACTCGGCAAAATCATGCTTTTCGAATTCGACCCTCAGCGCGTCTTTTAGCTGTTTCTGCTGCGCCGGTTGCGGTGACAGGCCGAGGCCAGCCAGTTCCTCCAGCCCCAACGCCGCGCACAACTGCTTCATGAACACCGGCTCCAGGCTGCCCACCGACAGCCAGCGCCCATCCCGGGAGCGGTAGTAATCGTAAAAGCTGCCGCCATTGAGCACCTGGTTTTCCGGCCCCGGCTCGACGCCGCAGGCCAGATACCCGGCACCCGCCAGCGCATTCAGGCTGAACGCGCAGTCGGTCATGCTGACATCCAGGTGCTGGCCCTGACCGGTTTGCTGCCGGGCGATGACCGCCGCCAGCAGGCCAATCACCCCGTGCAGCGAACCACCGGCGACATCCGCCACCTGCATGCCCAGCGGCAGCGGCCCACTGTCGGCACGGCCGGTGTAACTCGCCAGTCCGGACAGGGCCAGGTAGTTGATGTCATGGCCGGCGCGGTCCTTGTAGGGGCCGGTCTGGCCGTAGCCGGTGATCGACACATAAATCAGTTTTGGATTGATCGCCTTCAGGGCTTCGTAGCCCAGGCCCAGACGCTCCATGACACCCGGACGGAACTGCTCGAGCACGATGTCGTAGTCCTGCAGCAACGACCTGATCACCTCAAGGGCCTCAGGCTGTTTGAGGTCCAGGGCGAGGCTGCGCTTGTTGCGGTTGAGGTAGGCATGACTGGCTGACACGCCTTGATCGTGGGGCGGCAACACCCGCAACAGGTCCATGCGAGTCGGTGATTCGATGCGCAGCACTTCGGCGCCCATGTCCGCCAGCAGCAACGAGGCGAACGGCCCCGGCAGCAGTGTCGAGAAATCCAGAACCTTGAGTGATGCCAGTGGACCGAGCATGAGCGTTCTCCCTTGACGATGCCCACAGCCTAGGCAGCCGATCGCTTTGCAGCAATCACCTTATACGCCACGAGCAGTGACCGTTACGCTCAAACGCCGGGCATGAAAAAACCCGCCGAAGCGGGTTTTTCATCAGGACAAGGCTTACTTGGCGTTAGCCGGGGCTACCTCTTCGACGTGGCCCAGAACATCGTCTTTAGGCTCGTCGGCAATGCCGCGACCGCCCGAAGCCAGTTCGGCTTGCAGCACGTCGGTGTCCAGTTCCTTGACCCACTTGGCCACAACGACAGTGGCAACGGCGTTGCCGATCAGGTTGGTCAGGGCGCGTGCTTCGGACATGAAACGGTCGATGCCAAGGATCAGCGCCAGGCCGGCAACCGGCAGGTGGCCAACGGCGGACAGGGTCGCAGCCAGTACGATGAAACCGCTACCGGTCACGCCCGCAGCGCCCTTGGACGACAGCAGCAATACCACCAGCAGGGTGATCTGGTGCGTGATGTCCATGTGGGTGTCGGTTGCCTGGGCAATGAACACCGCGGCCATGGTCAGGTAGATGGCGGTACCGTCGAGGTTGAACGAGTAACCGGTCGGGATCACCAGACCCACGACGGATTTCTGCGCACCCAGACGCTCCATCTTGATCAGCATCCGTGGCAGTACCGATTCCGAAGAAGAAGTACCCAGCACGATCAGCAGTTCCTCACGGATGTAGCGGATCATCTTCAAAACGCTGAAGCCGTGCATGCGGGCAATGCCGCCCAGCACGATCAGGATGAACAGCAGGCAGGTGATGTAGAAGCACGCCATCAACTGACCCAGTTGCACCAGCGAGCCGACACCGTAGGCACCGATGGTGAATGCCATGGCACCGAAGGCACCGATTGGCGCGAGCTTCATGATCATGTTGATGATGTTGAACATCACGTGGGCGAAGCGATCGATGAAGTCGAGGATCGGCTTGCCGTAGGCACCCAGGCGATGCAGGGCGAAACCGAAGATCACCGAGAACATCAGCACTTGCAGGATGTCGCCGGTGGCGAAGGCGCCGACGATGGTGGCCGGGATCACGTTCAGCAGGAAGCCGACGACGCTTTGGTCCGCACCAGCTGCAACATAAGTGGCAATCTTGGAGGCATCGAGGGTGGCGACGTCGATGTGCATGCCATTGCCCGGCTGCACGATGTTGACCACGACCAGACCGACCAGCAGTGCGATGGTCGAAACGATCTCGAAGTACAGCAGCGCGTAGCCACCGGTCTTGCCGACCGACTTCATGTCCTGCATACCGGCGATACCGCTGACAACGGTACAGAAGATGATCGGGGCGATGATCATTTTGATCAGCTTGATGAACCCGTCACCCAGTGGCTTAACGGCCACACCGAGCTGTGGGTAGAAGTGACCGAGTGCGATACCGATGACAATTGCAACGATCACCTGGAAATACAGGGATTTGTACAGTGGCTGACGAGTCGTCATTGCAAAGTTCCTCAAGGGTGCCCGGTGTCAACATCCATCTGTTGCCCGCTACACCGCAATTGCGAACCCTCCTGCACTGGAGGGATTTGTTTTTTCGAGCTGCGCAACGGCAGGCCTCTGCACGCTGTATCGCAAGGCCCGTGCCACCTTCCGTAAAATCCCTGCAAGCCTTTTGATATCAGGGGTTGCAGCCAATTCCCTGTCACCGAACGGTTACAAGCATGTGGCGGGTTTCCGCCCTTCCACTAATAGTCGCCCTGCAATTTGGCGGATATCCGCCCTGTTCATGCCCGCAGTGCGCAGCTACCATCCGTCGATCAACGGTCAGATCTGCTGCCATGCGCGAACGCACCATTGCCAGTCATTTCGCCCGCGCCGCCCTGGGTGGCGCGCGTCGGCATGGCTACGACTATTCGGGCCTGCTCCAGCAATTGGGCATCAGCCCCGAGTTGCTGGACGAGCCCCGGGCACGCATCGCTCCGGAGCAGTTCACCCAACTGATCCAGGCGCTATGGCTGGCGCTGGACGACGAGTACCTGGGGTTCGGGCAAGCCCCAAGCAGGCCGGGTAGCTTCGCGATGATGTGCCATGCCGTGATTCATTGCCGCAATCTGGAAAAGGCACTGCATCGCGGCTTATTGTTTTATAGCCTATTCCCCGGGGCTCCGCGTTTGACCCTGAGCCGAGAAGATGAATGGGTGCGCTTGAGCCTGGACGACTCGCGACTCTGGGACCCGGATCATTTCCTCAGCGAAAGCCTGCTGGTGATCTGGCACCGTTTCGGCAGCTGGCTGATCGGCCAGCGCATTCGCCTGGAGCAGGCCACGTTCAGCTACCCAAGGCCCGAACACGGCGCCGAGTACGACCTGCTGTTTTCCTGCCCGCTTGAGTTTTCCAGGCCCCAGAGCAGCCTGTTGTTCCACAGCCGTTACCTGGCCATGCCGCTGTTGCAGGACGAACGCACCCTCAAGCATTTCCTTGAACGCTCCCCCGCCGACCTGCTCTCGCGCCCGGACGATGGCGACAGTTTGAGCAGCCGCCTGCGGCGCTTGCTCAGTCGTGACAGTTCACACTGGCCCGACCTGGAAGCCGTGGCCGCCCACCTGCACATTAGCCCGCAGACCTTGCGCCGGCATTTGCGGGAAGAGGGTTCGAGCTTTCAGGAGTTGAAGGACCAATTGCGCCGGGACATCGCGATTTATCACCTGAGCCGCGCCGACCTGTCGTTGCAACAGATCGCCGAGCAGCTGGGGTTTTCCGAGCCGTCGGCGTTTCACCGGGCGTTCAAGAAGTGGACCGGGCTGACACCGGGGGCCTATCGGGCGCAGGAGCACTAAATTTCAAGGCCGATTTTTTGCTGTATTCACTGGCCTCTTCGCGGGCAAGCCCGCTCCCACATTTGACCCCGTTCCGTCAGAGGGAACTCGATCGAATGTGGGAGCGGGCTTGCTCGCGAATGGGCCAGTAGATGCACTATCAAACTCCCGGTCAAACCACCGGAAAGTAAATCCTGAACGCCGCCCCGCCCATCGGTGAGTCCCCAAGGGTCAGCTTGGCGCTGTAGCTTTCGATGATGTCCTTGACCACCGCCAGGCCGATGCCCTGCCCCGGGTGCTGGCGGTCCAGGCGCTCTCCGCGCTCGAGAATCCGTGCGCGCTGATCCTGTGGTACGCCAGGGCCGTCATCCTCGACACACAACTCGGTGCCGCTGAGGGTTTCACGCACGCTGATGCGTATTTCGCCCAGGCAAAGGCGATAGGCGTTTTCCAGCAGATTGCCCATCATCTCCAGCAGAGCGCCCTGCTCGATCGGTACGTAGCACGGGTCGGGCAGGTCGAACGCGACGTGCACGCGCTTGTCGCGATAGACCTTGTCCAGCGTGTCGCACAGGCTTTTCAGTACCGGCCGCAAGTGCACCTGATGACGTACCAGGCCGCTTTTGCGCAGGCTGGCGCGCTGTAACTGGTAGCTGATCTGCTGGCTCATGCGTTCGATCTGGGTTTGCAGCACCCAGGCCTGATCGCGATCCTCGGGACGCTGGGCCAGGTCCTCACTGACGCCTTGCAACACCGCCAGCGGCGTTTTCAGGCTATGGGCCAGGTCGTCGAGGGAATCACGGTAGCGACTGCGCTGCTCACGCTCGCTGTGCAGCAAACGGTTGAGGGAACCGGTCAGGCGCAGCAATTCCCGGGGGTGTTCCTCACTGAGGCTTTCGCGGGTGCCACCCTCGATCTGGTCCAGTTCCTGGCTCAAGCGCCGCAATGCCTGCAAGCCCCAGGTCAGACCGATCCACAGCAACGCCAGCAGCACCAGCAGTGCCGCGCCAAAACCCAGATAGAGATTTTCCCGCAGGCCTTCGAGGGTCAGCTCGTACTCGCGAACCGGCTGCAACGCCACTATGCTGAAGGCTGCACTTTTGCCGCCGAGCAACTTGACCTCGACGTCGTAGACGAAGAACTCCTGGCCATTGGCTTCGCGGATCCGGGCAAATTCGCTGCCACGTCCGTCGTAGCGCGGCTTGTAGTTGATGCGTTCTTCCTGGGTCGCCTTCGAACGCCAGACCAGATGCCCTTCACGGTCATAGATGTAGCCGAGCAATCGGCTGTCGGTGAGGTTGAAGCGCTCGTCGGGCAATTGCGCCGGCATCTGCAGGCTGTTGTTCTCCACCCTGGCGGCGGAGATCAGCGTTGTAACGTCGGATGCCAGGCGCTGCTCGATGGAGTCCTGCAGCGCCAGGCTGAAGGCACCCTGCATGGCCGGCAGCAACGCCAGCATGAACAACACCGCCAACAGCGTGGCGGCGAGCATCAAGCGTATGCGCAGCGAACGGATCAAGTGCAACGCTCGTTGAACAGGTAACCCAGGCCGCGCACGGTGTCGATCGGCTTGAACCCGCCCGCCCCCTCCAGTTTGCGGCGCAGACGACCGACCAGCACCTCGATCACATTCGGATCGCGCTCGTCGTCATCCGGGTAGAGCTGTTCCATCAAGCGATCCTTGGGCACCACTTGCTGATGATGGCGCATCAGGTATTCGAGAATGCGGTACTCATACGCGGTCAGTGCCAGCGGCTGTTCATCGAGGGACGCCTGCTTGCGGTTCAGATCCAGCAGTAGCGGGCCAGCGACGATGGTCGACTGGGTGAAACCGCTGGAGCGACGCAGCAAGGCATTCAGGCGGGCCTCCAGCTCTTCGAACTGAAACGGCTTGACCAGGTAATCATCGGCGCCGGCGGCCAGGCCTTCGACCTTGTCCTGCCAGTTGCCGCGCGCGGTGAGGATCAGGATCGGGAAGCTCTTGCCGCTTGAGCGCAACTGACGGATCAGATCGAGCCCGCTCATGCCCGGCAAACCGAGGTCGATCACCGCCAGGTCAAAGTTGAACTGTCCCGTCTGGTACAGCGCCTCCTCGGCGTTGGCCACGGACTCGACCACGTGGCCGCTCTCCGTCAGGCGGGTTTGCAGGTGATGACGCAGTAGCGCTTCATCTTCGACGACCAGCAATTTCATATTGCTCTCCCGGGCAAATCAACATCTCCAGAGGCGCAACGTCGCACCTCAATAGCTAACATGGCAACGCCGGATCAGTCACTCGGACTGATCCGGCGCGGGCCGTTCACGAAACGCTTGTCAGAAAGCGTAGTTGGCGGACAGGTAGGTCTGGGCGCTGCTGGTCAGGTCCAGCGAACCCTGCTTGCTGCCGCCGCGCTCACTCATCTCGGTGCTAGCGTTGCTGCGCAGATAACGGTACCCCAGTTCAACCGAGGTGTTCTGCGAAACCTGTTGCAGTACACCCATCTGGCCACCGATGGCGTAGCCGATATCGCTGTCGCGGCTGAAGCCTGGCGACTCCTGAGTCATTTTGGTCAGGCCGGCCGTGGCACCACCGAACAGCCTGGTGCTGCCGCCCACCGGGTAGAACAGATCGTAGCTGCCCAGGAGATTTTCCTGACGCAGTTTAATGCCGTTGTGGGAGCCCGACACATTGTCGTAAGTGGCGTAGTAGCGACCCTTGGTGTTTTGCTGGCCGAGACGAACGCCCCAGGTGGTGTCCTTTCCGATCACTCCATCGGCGTTCGGATGATTGAGATTGTCGTTCAGTGCGTGGGATTTTTTGACCTTGTCGCTGGTCTGTCCAAGAGTAAGGCTGGCAAAGTTGTCGTCGGACGCCAAAGCCGCTGTGCTTGCGCCCAGAACCGTGAATGCCAGAAGCAGTTTTTTGAATCCAGTCATTGGGGAGTTTCCTCATGTGCCGTTTGTTTTTTGGGTACGGAGCAAGGTTACGCACCGCGCCCTGAACTCCCCCTGAACGCACTCTGAACCTGGGCTGAACAGCCCCCTTCCGAATGTTTCGACACGTTTCAACAGGAGTTCCGACCATGCGCCTGTTCCTCGCTGTCCTCCTGCTGGCCCTGAGCGGGCTCAGCCAGGCCGCCATCCAGACCCGGGAAATCCCCTACCAAAGTGCCGACGGCACGAAAATGATCGGCTATTACGCTTATGACGATGCCATCAAAGGCCCGCGCCCCGGGGTCGTGGTGGTGCATGAGTTCTGGGGCCTGAACGACTACGCCAAGCGTCGCGCCCGCGATCTCGCCGGCCTGGGCTACAGCGCCCTGGCCATCGACATGTACGGCGACGGCAAAAATACCGAGCACCCCAAGGACGCCATTGCCTTCATGCAGGCGGTGGCGAAAGACAGTGCCGTATCGAGCGCGAGGTTTCAGGCCGGGCTCGACCTGCTGAAGAAACAGCCGCAAACCGACCCGAATAAAATTGCCGCCATCGGCTACTGCTTCGGTGGTGGCGTGGTGCTCAATGCCGCCAGACAGAGCGTGCCATTGGCAGGCGTGGTGAGTTTCCATGGCGCGCTGGCAACCAATACGCCGGCAACGCCGGGCAGTGTCAAAGCGAAAATACTGGTGGAACACGGGGCGTTGGACAGCATCGTCACCCCGGAGAACATCACGGCGTTCAAGAGCGAGATGGACAAGGCCGGCGCCGACTACCAATTCGTCAGCCTCGACGGCGCCAGGCACGGCTTCACCAACCCGGATGCCGATCGACTGGGCCATGGCGATCATGGCGGGCCGGACATTGGCTACAACAAGGCCGCGGATGAAAAGTCGTGGGCGGACATGCAGGCGTTTTTCAAGAAGATTTTCAACTGAGCCGGTAGACCGCTTCGCGAGCAGGCTCGCTCCCACAGGAATTGTGCAAGCGACACAGATCCACTGTGTGAGCGAGCCTGCTCGCGAAGGCCGCACCACCGATCAGAAGCTTTGCACTACCCAGCCTCAAGCCAACCCGGCAAAATGCCTTATATGAATCCAGCCCCCGCCCTGCCCTTCTGCTGCACGCCCCTCGATGACCATTGGCCGCTGCCGTTCCTGCTGCCCGATACGGTCCTGCTGAGCACTCATTTCGATAGCACCCGACTGGCCAGCGATGACTTTCAGCGCAGTGCTGTCGAAGCACCGGCGAGTATCCAGCGCTCGGTGGCCAAACGGCAGGCGGAGTTTCTCGCCGGGCGAGTGTGCGCCCGGGCCGCGTTGCAGCGACTGGAAGGCTTGAGCTTCATTCCCGCCATCGGTGAGGACCGGGCACCGGTCTGGCCTGCTCATATCACAGGCTCGATCACCCACAGCACTGGCCGGGCCGCGGCGATCGTGGCGAACAAAGACCATTGGCGCGGCCTGGGCATGGACCTGGAAAACCTGCTCAATGCCGAACGGGCCGAACGCCTGGCCGGGGAAATCCTCAATCCGCCGGAGCTACAGCGCATGGCGGCCGCTGATCACGATCGACGGGCGTTGCTGGTCACCCTGACTTTCTCGGTCAAGGAAAGCCTGTTCAAGGCGCTCTATCCGATCGTTCAGCAACGCTTTTACTTCGAACATGCCGAAGTGCTGGAGTGGCGTGAGTCGGGCGAGGTTCGGCTGCGATTGCTCACTGATCTGTCCAGCGAATGGCGCAATGGCACCGAGCTGGATGCGCAGTTCGGGGTCAAGGACGGGCAGTTGTTGAGTCTGGTCAGTATCAGGGCCTGACGATTTTCGGTGCTTGGTATGCCCCCTTCGCGGGCAAGCCCGCTCCCACAGGTTTTGTGTCGTATACAAGTCAACTGTGGGAGCGGGCTTGCTCGCGAAAGCGGTTGAACATTCGCCGGAAATCTCAACGCTTCTCCTGATTGCGCGGCCAGCTCAGGCTGAAACATGCCCCGCCCAGGCTCTTGCTCTTGCCGATCAACGCGCGCCCGTCGTGCCAATGGATGATGCGCCGCACGATCGACAACCCCAGTCCATGCCCGCCCGACGCACGGGTGCGGCTGTCGTCCAGACGCAGGAACGGCGTGAAGATCTTCTCCCACGCCGACTCCGGCACACCCGGTCCGTCATCCTCGATATCCACCCGGCATCGCTGCTGCCCTACCTGATAGCTGATGGTCACCCGTGATTGCGCATGGCGCATGGCATTGGTCACCAGGTTCTGGATCGCCCGATGCAGATAGCGCGGTTCAGCCTCGACCCAGGCGTCGTCGTTGTCGGCGGCCGACAGGCACAACCCGCGTTGCACAGTAACGTCGGCGCGCAACGGCGCCAGCTCTTCGATCACCTGATCGACCAAGGCATCCAGATCGATCCGCTGAAAGTTCAGCGCCGGCGAGCCCTGCTCCAACCGCGCGTAGGTCAGCATCTCGTCCACCAGCCGGTCGAGATCCTCGATGTCGTGGTCCATGCCCTGGCAGTATTTTTCCAGGGCTTGCGGCGTGGTGGCCGAACCGATCATCTCCAGGCCAAAGCGCAGGCGCGCCACCGGTGTGCGCAATTCGTGGGACACCGCGCGCACCAGTTCGCGCTGGATCGCCAGCAACTGCTGCAAGTGTTCGGCCATGCCATTGAACGCCGAGGCCAGCCGTCCCACCGAGTCCGCACCGCGCGCCGGCACACGGGTTTCCAGGCTGCCCTTGGCGATACGCGTGGCGGCGGCTTCCAGGCCACGCAAACGTCGCTCGAGCTGGCGCACCAACAGATAGACGATCAAACCGATCAGCGTCAGGCCCAGAGCGGCGATCAGCACCAGCCACTCCGGCGGATAGGGATTCATCTGATACAAAGGGCCGATTTCCAGGACCCACGGTGTGCCCACCATGCCGGCAAACACCCTGATCGAATCCCCCCCCTTGCCCAGCGCCATCACGGTGTCACCTTCGGATACCCGGCGGCTCTGGTCTTCATCCATGTCTGCCTCGTCGACCGTGACCAGACGCAGGTCGAAGCCGAAACCCTTGCTTTCCTTCAATTGCGCCAGGCGCAAGGGCTGGTCGGCAACCGGGGTGCGCACCAGTTCATCGGTCAACAGGTAGATGGTCGCCCGGGCCAGTTGCTCACTGATCTGCTGCACTTCCCCGGTGAGCATCAACTGCTCCTTGTCGCTGAGCAGCTTGTAGACCTTCGCCGCGTGCGGTCCGGTCTGTTCCACCAAAGCCTGGCCGCGCAACACACGGGTGCGCTGGGTCAGGTCGAGGTCGGTCTCGGCAAAGGTTTTCAGCGCCAGCGGAATCCCCAGCAGCCGCTCCCACACCAGCAAGGCCCGGTGGCGCTCGGTCTGGTTCATCGGTTGCAGATTATCGGCCATCAGCGAGAACGTGCCGTGGGCCAGGCGTTCGCGGTATTGCTCGCTGCGCACCTCATTGAGCAGGTGCAACGCCAGCACACCGAGCACCGCCACCAGAATCAGCGCGGCGCACATGCCGCCATAGATACGCAGGAAGATCGAGTTCACAGGGACGGGTCTACGCAAGCCTCGGGAACGAACAGATAGCCTTTGCTGCGCACGGTCTTGATCAGCCGTGGATGCTCCGGATCATCGCCGATCTTCGGGCGGATGCGCGAGATGCGCACATCGATGGAGCGGTCCTGACCGTCATAGCCGATGCCCCGCAGCGCGGTGAAGATCTCTTCCCGGGAGAGGATGCGCCCGGCATTGGCCACCAATAGCCAGAGCAGGTCGAATTCGGCGCTGGTCAACTCGATGCCGTTGCCCTGCAACCAGGCTTCGCGCAAGGCGTTGTCGACGATCAACGGACCGAACTGTAGACGCCGCTGTTTTTCCGGGGCGACTTCGGGCGTCTCACTGCGACGCAGCAAAGCCTGGATACGCGCCAGCAGCAAACGCGGGCGTACCGGTTTGCAGACGTAATCGTCAGCCCCCAGGTCCAGGCCGAGAATCTGGTCAGTGTCATCGGTGCGGGCAGTAAGCATCAGGATCGGGCCGTCATAGCGGGCGCGGACCTTGCGACAAATGCTCAGGCCATCTTCACCGGGGAGCATCAGGTCGAGGATCACCAGGTCCGGTTGTTCCTTGATGATGCGATTGGCAGCAAGCGCACCATTGCCTTCGATCGATACACGCAGGCCATTGGCTTCCAGGTAATCGCGGGTCAGTTCGGCCAGTCGCTGGTCGTCCTCCACAATCAATACCTGCCAGGCTTCTTGCTCCACGGGTGACCTCTGCTTGCCAAAAACACTAATAAGGAAGGATCCGCCCGTCTTTTTGTAATGATTCGGGGGGATAAATATGTATACACGCTGGGCCGATTGTATAAACGCCGCCCGTCGAGAACACAAGCGGGTAAATGCGTTCGGACAACACGCTTTTTTGTGATAGGGTTCGCGCCCTTAAAAATCCGCCCGGGCGTTTTCGATGGTTGAAAATCGCTGAAAAAAGGTCCGGTCCAGCAGCGTCGCGGCCTACACGCCGATTACCTCTTTCACACACAATTTACGCACAGGTTTATCCACAGGTAGTACGTTGCAATCCCCCCCTAAAACGCATTATCTTGTACCCCGGCGCTAAAAAACCCCTAGATGTAGGGTTTTGCGCAAAAAACCAAACACAAACCAGACACCAATTTCAAGCGCTTTTACTGCCTCTGTCCGGTTGAACCCTACGTATTTTTGAAAGACCAAACCGCGCGTGCGGATGGCTACTGTATTTCGGCCCCAGTGGTGAAAACGGTACGGGTGTTGCAGTCCAGAACTGTCACCTCAAAGGACCCCGGTCTCAGGCCCATGGCGTGAGACCAAAGACTTCGGCATGGAAGCGGCGCCCTATAGCCCCCTTCCTGATCTGTCCCGAAGTTGTTATGCCCGGCCCTCGCCGGTTGTAGTGCTTCAGGACGGAACGGTGGGCACCGTGAAGGTGCCCAAACAAACATAGAGAATGTGGAGACACCCCCCATGCAAACCGACACAACTCGCGAGAACCCGCAGGGCACCTTGCCGCAGGCCGCTGATTCGAATTCGGATCTGTCCGCCACCGCGCCAGGTCAGTTGCGTGTGATCAAGCGTAACGGCACTGTCGTTCCCTACACCGATGACAAAATCACCGTCGCCATCACCAAAGCGTTCCTCGCAGTTGAAGGCGGCACCGCTGCTGCCTCGTCGCGAATCCACGACACCGTTGCCCGCCTGACCGAACAGGTCACCGCGACCTTCAAGCGTCGCATGCCATCGGGTGGCACCATCCACATCGAAGAAATCCAGGACCAGGTCGAACTGGCCCTGATGCGTGCCGGCGAGCAGAAAGTGGCCCGCGACTACGTGATCTACCGTGACGGTCGTTCGAAAGAACGCGCTGCCCACGCACCGGCAGAAGAGGCGGTCAACGCTCACCCGTCGATCCGCATCACCCGTGCCGACGGCAGCCTGGCGCCACTGGACATGGGCCGCCTGAACACCATCGTCACCGAAGCGTGCGAAGGCCTGGAAGAAGTCGACGGCGACCTGATCCAGCGCGAAACCCTGAAGAACCTGTACGACGGCGTGGCCCTGAACGACGTCAACACCGCCCTGGTGATGACTGCCCGTACCCTGGTTGAACGCGAGCCGAACTACTCGTTCGTGACCGCGCGCCTGCTGATGGACACCTTGCGCGGCGAAGGCCTGGGCTTCCTCGGCGTGGCCGAGAGCGCCACTCACCACGAGATGGCCGACCTGTACGCCAAGGCGCTGCCGGCCTACATCGCCAAGGGTATCGAATACGAGCTGCTGAACCCTGAGCTGGCCTCCTTCGACCTGGAAAAACTGGGCAAGGCGATCAACCACGAGCGCGACCAGCAATTCACCTACCTGGGCCTGCAGACCCTGTACGACCGTTACTTCATCCACAAGGATGGCGTGCGTTTCGAACTGCCGCAGATCTTCTTCATGCGCGTGGCCATGGGCCTGGCGATCGAAGAGAAAGACCGCGAAGCCCGTGCCATCGAGTTCTACAACCTGTTGTCGTCCTTCGATTACATGGCTTCGACCCCGACCCTGTTCAACGCCGGCACCCTGCGTCCACAGCTGTCGAGCTGCTACCTGACCACCGTGCCGGATGACCTGTCGGGCATCTACCACGCGATCCACGACAACGCCATGCTTTCGAAATTCGCTGGCGGCCTGGGCAACGACTGGACCCCGGTTCGTGCGCTGGGTTCGTACATCAAGGGCACCAACGGCAAGTCCCAGGGCGTCGTACCGTTCCTGAAAGTCGTCAACGACACCGCCGTTGCCGTTAACCAGGGTGGCAAGCGCAAAGGCGCTGTGTGTGCCTACCTGGAAACCTGGCACATGGACATCGAAGAGTTCATCGAGCTGCGCAAGAACACCGGTGATGACCGTCGTCGTACCCACGACATGAACACCGCCAACTGGATCCCTGACCTGTTCATGAAGCGCGTCTTCGATGACGGCAAGTGGACCCTGTTCTCGCCGTCCGAAGTACCGGACCTGCACGACCTGACCGGCAAGGCCTTCGAAGAGCGCTACGAGTACTACGAAGCCCTGACCGAGTACCCGGGCAAGGTCAAGCTGTTCAAGACCATCCAGGCCAAAGACCTGTGGCGCAAAATGCTGTCCATGCTGTTTGAAACCGGCCACCCGTGGCTGACCTTCAAGGACCCGTGCAACCTGCGCAGTCCGCAGCAGCACGTAGGCGTGGTCCACAGCTCGAACCTGTGCACCGAGATCACCTTGAACACCAACAAGGACGAGATCGCGGTTTGCAACCTGGGCTCGATCAACCTGCCGAACCACATCGTCGACGGCAAGCTGGACACCGCCAAGCTGCAACGCACCGTGAACACCGCCGTGCGCATGCTCGATAACGTGATCGACATCAACTACTACTCGGTGCCGCAAGCGAAGAACTCCAACTTCAAGCACCGTCCGGTCGGCCTGGGCATCATGGGCTTCCAGGACGCCTTGTACCTGCAGCACATCCCTTACGGTTCCAATGCAGCCGTCGAGTTCGCCGACAAGTCGATGGAAGCGGTCAGCTACTACGCGATCCAGGCTTCCTGCGACCTGGCCGACGAGCGCGGCGCCTACGACACCTTCCAGGGTTCGCTGTGGTCCAAGGGCATCCTGCCGCTGGATTCGCAACAGATCCTGATCGAGGCCCGCGGCCAGAAGTACATCGATGTCGACCTGAACGAATCCCTGGACTGGGCTCCAGTTCGCGCCCGTGTACAGAAAGGCATCCGTAACTCGAACATCATGGCCATCGCACCGACCGCGACCATCGCCAACATCACCGGCGTATCGCAGTCGATCGAACCGACCTACCAGAACCTGTATGTGAAATCGAACCTGTCGGGCGAATTCACCGTGATCAACCCGTATCTGGTTCGCGACCTGAAGGCTCGCGGCCTGTGGGACTCGGTCATGATCAACGACCTGAAGTACTACGACGGTTCGGTGCAGCAGATCGAGCGCATCCCGCAAGAACTCAAAGAGCTCTACGCGACTGCCTTCGAAGTGGACACCAAGTGGATCGTCGACGCCGCCAGCCGTCGTCAGAAGTGGATCGACCAGGCTCAGTCGCTGAACCTGTACATCGCCGGCGCTTCGGGCAAGAAGCTGGACGTGACCTACCGCATGGCCTGGTACCGTGGTCTGAAAACCACTTACTACCTCCGTGCCCTGGCTGCGACCAGCACCGAAAAGTCGACCATCAACACCGGCAAGCTGAATGCTGTTTCCAGCGGCGGCAACCACGGTGACGACTCGGTCCTGGCAGCTCCTGCCGGCCCTGCTCCAGTGCCAAAGGCTTGCGCCATCGACGAGCCGGATTGCGAAGCTTGCCAGTAAGCTGAGCCAGCAAGCACCGAAAGGTGCTTGCTCGAAACCCCCGATCTGCCTCTGGCGGGTCGGGGGTTTTCTTTTGCCCTTGAAAAGATCGCAGCCTCGCTTCGCTCGACAGCTCCTACAGCTAACCGCAATCCCCTGTAGGAGCTGTCGAGCGAAGCGAGGCTG
>NZ_JBWKWD010000036.1:0-64840 GCF_059422045.1 Pseudomonas sp. GW821-FHT02A08 | reverse complement strand
TCGGTAGCACAGGCACTGCGCCGGGCGGTAAAGCACCGTCGGACAGAGCAGTCGTTGGTGCATCATTCAGATAGAGGTATCCAATATTGCTCAGGGATGTACCAAGCGTTGCACGCGAAGTACGGTATTCGATGCTCAATGACGGACGGCTATGACTGCTACCAAAATGCCTTGGCAGAGCGGGTCAACGGGATATTAAAGACAGAGCTTATGCTCCAGCGACCACAGGATTTAACGCAGGCGAAGAAGATGGTGAGTGAGTCGGTATCGATCTACAACGGCGAGCGTCCGCACCTGTCTTTGAAATACAAAACGCCCGATGCGGTGCATCGGGCGTTAGGGTGAAACAGGTGTAAACCTATTTCAGGACTAGACACTTCAATTTCAGTAGTGCTGCTGATGGCCTCTTCGCGGGCAAGCCCGCTCCCACAGGGATCTCATATGCACTGAAGCCCCATGTGGGAGCGGGCTTGCTCGCGAAAGCGGTTAAGCAGTCACCGCAGAACCTTCAGGCTCAACCGCCACCAACCCTTCCTTCATCCGCTTGGCATCGCGCACGAAACACCGCGAAGCCAGGAACAGAAACACCACGGTGAACAACAGCGCCACCGGAATCAGGTACATCGCGTCATGCAGGCCGACCGCCTTGAACGCCTCAGTCATCTGCTGCGCGCCCGCCGCCAGCATCGCCGTATTGGCAAAGTGATCCGACAAGGCCCCGACCACCACCGGCCCCAAACCGCCGCCCAACAGATACAGCCCGGCAAAGAACAGCGCCATGGCCGTTGCCCGCAACCGCGGCTCGACCACATCCTGAATCGCCGTGTACACGCAGGTGTAGAAGTTGTAGGCGAACAACCAACCCAGGCTAAACACCGCAACAAACACACCGATCTCGATTCGCCCGGAATGCAGCGCCCACGCAGTGCAAACCGTCGAAATCACCAAGCTGAAAGCCGCAAACAACAGCCGCCCGTTGGCGACCCGTTGGTGAATCTTGTCCGCGATCCAGCCACCGAGGGTCAGGCCGACCAAACCGGTCACACCGACAATAATCCCGGTGGCAACCGCAGCTTCCTGCAACGGCATAAGGAAATAGCGTTGCAGCATCGGCACCAGAAAGGAGTTGCAGGCATAGGTGGCGAAGTTGAAACACAGGCCCGCCATCACCAGCCACAGGAAGGTTGGCACGGCCAGTACCCGACGGATCGGCCGATCGATCTTTTCCTGGGAAACCTGAACGCTCTCGGCGGCGCCGCGCTTCGGTTCCTTGATGAAAAACATGAAGATTGCCAGAAACAGCCCGGGCACCGCCGCGATAAAGAACGGTGCGCGCCAGCTATCGAAGGCCTTGACCATCGCACCGATGGTAAAGAACGCCAGCAACAGCCCCAATGGCAGCCCCAGCATGAAGATCCCCATGGCCCGCGCCCGGCGGTGAGCCGGAAACAAGTCGCCGATCAGCGAATTGGCGGCTGGCGCGTAACTGGCTTCGCCAATGCCGATGCCCATGCGCACGATCAGGAAGCTCCAGAAACTGCCCACCATGCCGTTAACGGCCGTCAACCCGCTCCACACCGCCAGCCCCCAGCCCATCAGCTTGCTGCGCGAGCCGGTATCGGCCATGCGCCCCAGCGGCAAGCCCGCAATGGCGTAGACGATGGTGAATGCCGTCCCGATGATCCCCAACTGGAAATCACTGAGGTGCCATTCCATGCGAATGGGCTCGATGATGATGGCCGGGATGGTACGGTCGAAAAAATTGAACAGGTTGGCCAGGAACAACAGGAACAGAATGCGCCAGGCATTGGCCGCTTGGGTCGAGTTCTGCATGGGTCCGTCTCTTTTATTGTTTTTGGGGCGTCACTGTCCCCGGACTTTGCAATCTAGACAGGCCGGCCGCACCTGTCTTTCATTATTCGCCAGGCTGATACCTGCCCATGGTGCACATGCCTGTGGGAGCGTTCGCCGGATGGGTATCCAGCAGCCCGTCCGGCCGATGAAAAATAACTTTGAGCCCCCCTTCCCAAGCCGTTGGCGAAGCCTAGAATAGCGGCCTTGTTTCCCCCCTGTGTCTCCACTCCTCCTTACGATAATCGCCCATGTCCGAAGCCAGTCCGTGTCTGAATTGCGGTGCCTGCTGTTCTCATTTTCGCGTGTCATTTTTCTGGGGTGAATGCGCCTCGTCCGGGGGGACCGTACCCGATGAGCTTGTCGAGCAGATCAGCCCCAGTCGGGTCGCGATGCTCGGCACCGGCTGCAAACCCGTACGCTGCACCAGCCTGGTGGGAGAGGTGGGCAGTACGGTGCAATGCTCGATTTACGAAAAACGCTCCAGCACCTGTCGGGAGTTCGAGGCTTCCTGGGTCGATGGCGAGGCCAATCCCGATTGCGACGCGGCCCGTGCCGCTTTCGGCTTGCCGGCCCTGCAGCCCGTATTCGAGACGCCTCAGAAGCAATTCGCCTGAGTCATAGCACTAATCGCTATCAGGCTAATATCAAAAAGATTGGCATCAATGTGCCACTACCGCTTGCGCTCCATCCATGCCCTCTATACTCCAAGGCATTCGCCGGCGCTCCTTGCGCCAGCCTGAGGATAACAATGGGGCATTCTATGGAATGGCTTGGTTTGCATTTCCTTACCGAGCTACCAGAGAGTGGGCAGGTCGTACTTAATTGCACACATGACCCTTTTCTGGTGCTGCTGGCTTATCTGGTCGCCTGTGTCGGCTGTTTCGCGACACTGGACATGGCCGAACGGGTTGCTCACGCTGAAAATTCAGCTTCCAAGACACGCTGGCGCTGGGTTGGCAGCGGATGCCTGGCCGGCGGTATCTGGGCCATGCACTTCGTCGCGATGCTGGCATTCCAGACACCTATCGATCTTCACTATCAACTGCCTGTCACGGTGTTCTCGTTAACCATCGCGCTGCTCGCCGCGTGGCTGGCAATGCATACCCTCAGCCTCCCTGATTTGAGTTTGCAGCGGTGTATCAAGGCATCGATCGGGATCGGCCTGGGTATCGCGACCATGCATTACGTGGGCATGACGGCCATGCACTCCAATGCCGAGGTCTATTACCATCCGGGCCTGTTCGCCCTTTCCATCGCGATCGCGATCGGTGCCGCGCTGGCAGCCTTGTTGCTGGCATGGTATCTGCGCGACGGCACCGGCTTGCTGCATCAGCTCTTCAAATACAGCGCCAGCCTATTGCTCGGGGCTGGCATCCTCAGCATGCACCTCACTGCGATGGCCGCCTTCAACATGGTGCTGCCCAGCGACAGCCTGCCGACGCAATCCGGCGAAAACAGCCACATGCAACTGGCACTGACCGTGACCGTCATGGCCCTGCTGATCATCGGCAGCAGCATCAGCGCGGCACTGGCGGACAAGAAGCTGCAACATAAGGACCACGACCTGCAACGGGTCAACTCCCTGCTCAGCCAACTGGACCAGGCGCGCATGTCACTGCAACAGGTGGCGCACTACGACCCGCTGACCAACCTGATCAACCGCCGCGGGTTCAACCAGATCTTCGCCGAAAAACTCATGGAGAAAACCAACGAAGGCGGGATGCTGGCGGTCATGTTCCTGGACATCGACCATTTCAAGCGGATCAACGACAGCCTTGGTCACGATGCCGGTGACGATCTGCTCAAAGTGCTTGCCCAACACATCAAGAGCTCGATTCGCAGTCACGAGGATGTGGTCGCACGCTTCGGTGGTGACGAGTTCTGCCTGCTCATCAACCTGCATGATCGTGAGGAGGCGCGGCATATGGCCCAACGCATCATGCTGAAAATGAAGGAGCCTATCGAGCTGGCCGGAAGGCGCATGGTCATGACCACCAGCATCGGCATCAGTCTGTTTCCGGAAGACGGCAAGACGTGTGAGGAACTGCTGAAGAACGCCGACCTGGCGCTGTATCAGTCCAAGGGCAGCGGCCGCAACGGGCTGAATTTTTTCAGCGCCAACCTGAAAGCCCGCGCCATACTGGAGCTGCAGCTGGAAGAAGAATTGCGCCACGCCCTGCGTGAAGATACCGGACTGATGCTCTATTACCAGCCGATCTATGACCTCAAGACCGGTCAGGTCAGCAAGCTCGAAGCCTTGATTCGCTGGCAGCACCCGGTCCATGGTTTACTCGTACCGGATCGTTTTATCGCCATCGCCGAGGCCAACGGCCTGATCGCCGAACTGGACAACTGGGTGCTGCGCAAGGCCTGCGAGGACTTGGGCGAGTTGTCGCGCAAGGGCTGTGAAGACCTCAAGATCGCCGTGAATTGCTCGCCGCTGAACCTCGCACGCGAAGAACTGGCCGATGAAATCGAGTACGCATTGCGGGTCGCCGGTGTGGCGCCCAACCGGCTGGAACTGGAAGTCACGGAAAACGCCTTGATGGGCAATATCGCCAACACCCTGGTGTTGCTGCGACAGATTCGCGCCCTCGGCGTGTCGCTGTCGATCGATGACTTCGGCACCGGCTATTCATCCCTGGCCTACCTCAAGCGCTTGCCGCTCAACACGCTGAAAATCGACCGTTCCTTCATCCAGGACATCCCCAAGGCCACCCAGGACATGGAGATTGTCCAGGCGATTATCGTCATGGCCCATACCCTGCACCTGCAAGTGGTCACCGAAGGGGTGGAAACCTTCGAGCAATACCAATTCCTGGAAAACCACGGCTGTGACTTCGTCCAGGGCTATCTGCTGAGCCGGCCGGTACCACTGGCCGAGCTGCATCCGGTGCTGAACGAAATCAACCAGCGCAAGCACGCCTATACCGTCACGACGCTGAGCCTGGCTCACGGTACATCTGCACTAATGTAGACGGGTCTTTCTCAAGGAAACCCTGACTCCCATGCAGGCGCATCAACTGCGCGGCCAGACCGCTGATCGGTGTCGCCGAGCCTTGCTCACGGGAAAACTTCACCGCTGCATCCAGATCCTTGAGCAACGTGCGCACGTGCCACTTGACCGGTTCGAAACGGTTTTCAGCCATCTGCGGGGCAAGGAACTGCAAGGGCTTCGAATCGGCAAAGCCGCCGGCCAGCGCTTCGGCGATCAGGCTGGCATCAACCCCGGAACGTTCCGCCAGCGCGACCACTTCGGCAATCACCAATGCATTGCAGGCGACGATCATCTGATTGCACGCCTTGGTCACCTGCCCTGCCCCGACGCCGCCCATGTGCGTCACACGTTGCCCCAGGTTCAACAGCACAGGCCGGACCCGTTCCAGATCCTGTACTTCACCGCCGACCATGATTGCCAGGCTTCCAGCCTCGGCACCGACCACGCCACCGGACACCGGCGTGTCGAGCCAGCCCATGCCGGTTTTAGCGGCGAGATCCGCGGCCATTTCCCGCGTAGCGTTGGGCTCCAGGCTGGAGAAATCCACCAGCAACTGGCCTTTTTTTGCTCCCGCCACAATGCCTGCCGGACCAAACACGACCTCGCGTACGACTGACGTATCCGCCAGGCACAGCATCACCACGTCAGCGTGCTGGCACAGTTCGGACGGGCTGGCGACCTGGCGTGCGCCGGCCTCCACCAGCGGCTTGCACTTCTGCGGATTGCGATTCCATACCGCCAGCGGATAACCCGCGGCCAGCAGGCGCCGACACATCGGCAACCCCATCAGGCCGATCCCGGCAAACCCCAGCGAAGGTAGCGTTGACATCATTTTGCCTCTTCTTGATTAAAGATCACCGAATATTGGCCGATTCATCATGACTTAGGAAAGGATTCACCCCCGAGCGATACTCAGGCTAAAGACCAAGGCATGGTCCAAGTACGCGCTGAAAAAAGACGCGATTGTATTCCGTGACGGTTCGACGACAGTGAGTCGGCCAACCAATCAGCCCAGGTAGATGGCGAACAATGACTTCTAAAAACAACCCGGCCACTGCGGTAACCGATCTGACGTTGAGCCCCGCGGCCAACAGCCCGTCATCACCGAAGCCATTGGTTCAATCGCGCCCGTTGGCGACCCAGCAATATCTTTACTTCACCGAAACCAACACCGACCGCATTCTCGACAACCTCGACGGCCTGCGCGACATGGTGTTCCCGCGCGCACCGCACCTGGAAGGCGACAGCGAACAGCACAGCGATCAGGAATTCCCGTCGGTGTGCCTGATCGGCCTGGGCCGCTGCGGCTCGAACATTGCGCTGGACGTGGCGGAGCTGGTGTACAACGCCCGCAAGTTCTACCTCAACGAATTCAACAACGAAGATCGCCTGTCGCCGGACAAGCGCTTTGCCGAAAAGGGCTACAGCCCGGCCCAGTGGATCCGCAACAACCTGCGCCTGGGCCAGAACAAAAACACCAAGCCGGTGTTTCTGGTCGAGCCGCTGGTGATGCTTGGCGACCTGGACAAGGACATCGCCGGCCGCATCCGCTTCTCGCGCAAGGGCGAAAAAAGCGGCTTCCTGCGCGACTATAGCAAGATGAAGATCATGGACCTGTCGGAAGTCCACGCCGGTGGCGCCGGTAACGCGCCGATCCTCGGCCAGTACCTGGCCAAGATCATCCTGAACAAGGATACCCAGCGTTTCTCCAGCCCTGACTGGAAGATGATTCATTCGTACCTGATCGACAGCTGCGGCATCAAGGCCAACCAGTCGCGCCTGTATTTCTCGATCTTCAGTGCCGGCGGCGGTACCGGCTCGGGCATGGCCTCGGAGTTTGGCCTGGCCCAGCAGCACTCGTACATGAACAAGACGTTCGACACCAAGCCGATGGACGAGCATGACAGCAAGAGCGGCCACTCCTTCGTCTTCGAACCGATCTTCACCAGTGGCATCTGTGTACTGCCGAACATTTCCGATCACCGCAGTGAAATGTCCGAGGCATTGCACATCAACGCCGGCCGCCTGCTGTGCAAATACCTGTCAGAAGAATGGGACTTCTCCTACAACTTCGCCAACGAAGACAGCAGCGAAGCCAGCGTCATGGGCCGCATCCGCCCCTGGAACGCGATGATGCTGATCTCCAACGACATCATGCGTTACGCCGAAGAAAACGATGACGGCAATATCCAGAACATTGATGTCAATGCCATGGAAAAGCATGCCAACCAGTACATCTCGCAGCAGATATTCAACATTCTGACGGCCCAGGCGGTCACCACCGACTACGACCAGAACTATTTCCGTCGCGCCGGCATCGACATCGGCGAAACCATCCGCCTGGACGCCAACGACCTGTTCATGAGCCTGGCCGGCCCGGTGGCCATTGCCTACGCCGAGTCCGTGGTGCCGGAAACCCCGCCGCCGAGCAGCGACAAATTCAAGGTGTTCGAGAAAGAGCCGCAGCGTCTGAACATCGACGATCTGTTCTTCCGTTCGATCGACCTGCCGCACTTCAACAAGGTCACCCAGGCCATCGAAGGCATCAGCCTGTTGCCGATCGAGTCCAAGCGCTATCGCGCGTCGCTGGAGCAGTACAAGAACTCGGGTTACGACGCGGCGGCCCTGCATGACCTGCACTTCTTCAAGAACTGCTCGTCGGTGGTGTCGATCGTTTCCTTGCCCAAGGACTACAAGCTGTCCTACATGGATTTGAACCGGTTGAAGACTCACCTCAACAGCCTGTTCCCCAACACCACGCTCAAGCGCTACGCGCTGGTGATCGGTGCTTCGGCCAACCTGTCGCTGACCACCCTGATCGCCAAGAGCCCGTGCCTGTCGGACGATTTCCTGACGCTGATCGTGGCCTTCATCAAGCGCTGCTTCGCGAAAAACCCGTACCGCTTCGACGAGACCCTGGACAACTCGATCCTGGACTTCATCATCAACGAACAGTTCGATGAAGACCGCATCGACGAGTTGCTCAACGAATTCGAGAACCCGGCGAAGATCCTCGACACCAACTGGTATGCGATCAAGCCGATGTACGAGAAGAAGTACCGCGAACTGATCAATGACAAGGAAAAATTTGTCTCGATCAACGACATCCGCCTGTCCCGGGATTGCGTGAAGAAATCGATCAAGTACCTGCGCGAGATCTACCGTCACCGCATTGGCAAGACCAAGGTTATTTCGTTGAACAACCATACAGGCAAGACCGCTCACTAAGCGTCGTCCCCATTCGCGAGCAAGCCCGCTCCCACATTTAACCGTGTTCTTCCAGAAGGAATGCAGTCGAATGTGGGAGCGGGCTTGCTCCGGGCGGCGATCCGACGAAGGCGGCCTTGAACTCACCGAATTTCAACATCCAGAAACAATTGAGCAGACGTTCAGTCGCCCTCCCAACTGTTCCCGTTACGTTTACGTCACCGTGAGGCTGTGGCCTTTCTCCACGGCAACATGCCATCACGCTACTCGGCTACACACTTTTCCCCGGCAAAGGCGCGCACCAACAAGGTGCAACCCTTTAAGCCTGCGCCCTTTCCTGGATCAGAATCCACGGCGAAACAACCACGGCCCACAGTTGCGGATCACGCTCGAAAAGATCCAGCGCCCGTGTTTCAGACAGCTTGCCGAGCTTGTCAGCGGCCAGCCAGGCAGCCACTTTCTCCCCTTCATCCTGGGCCACGGCCTCGGCGGCGGCGATCAGATCCAGGCCAGGATCGACCCACAATAGGGCACCCTTGGCGAAGAACGGCTCCAGCTCTTTCCAGGTAATAGATGCAGTTTCACCAAGCAGTTTGGCATAGAGGGTGCTAGGTTCTTGATTCATGGGACTGTCCGGAAAAGAAATCGACGTAGATGATAACGTCGGTGGTCTGGCAGAAAAACCCGGATGCAATTGAGTGACGGAAATGAAAAGCGCAGGAAAGCCAGGGAATGCTTTGAATCCGGCTATAAGCCCCTCAACACCCCGCCGCAATTCTGTCTTTTACTTTCAATAAAGCGACACTTGCAGGTTTTGTCCCCCGGCGCCGCCTTCCCAGGCTGACAATCGGCGCTCTACACTGTACCGGTACAGTTGCCGAGGGACTTTTCCGGGGAATGTCGCAGATATCTGACCCGGTTCTGCTGCTTTCGGCGCCAGGACTATAAAAACTACAACAGTAAGAGTGGAGCACTATGACTAAGGCTACTAAGCAGATTTCCAAACTGTTTGCCGCTATGGTTCTGGCCGGGGTTGCCAGCCATTCGTTCGCAGCTGACACCATCAAGATCGGCATCGCCGGCCCTAAGACCGGCCCTGTAGCCCAATACGGCGACATGCAGTTCAGTGGCGCGAAAATGGCCATCGAGCAAATCAACGCCAAGGGCGGCGTAGACGGCAAGAAACTCGAAGCCGTTGAATACGATGACGCCTGTGATCCGAAACAAGCTGTGGCAGTCGCGAACAAAGTCGTCAACGACGGCGTCAAGTTCGTGGTCGGTCACCTGTGCTCCAGCTCCACTCAACCGGCTTCGGACATCTACGAAGACGAAGGCGTGATCATGATCACCCCGGCTGCCACCAGCCCGGACATCACCGCCCGTGGTTACAAAATGGTGTTCCGCACCATCGGTCTGGACAGCGCCCAGGGCCCTGCCGCCGGTAACTACATTGCCGATTTCGTAAAACCGAAGATCGTTGCTGTTCTGCACGACAAACAGCAATACGGTGAAGGCATCGCCACCGCCGTGAAGAAAACCCTGGAAGGCAAAGGCGTGAAAGTCGCCGTGTTCGAAGGCGTCAACGCCGGCGACAAAGACTTCTCGTCCATGATCTCCAAGCTCAAGCAAGCCAACGTCGACTTCGTCTACTACGGCGGCTACCACCCGGAGCTGGGCCTGATCCTGCGTCAATCCCAGGAAAAAGGCCTGAAAGCCAAATTCATGGGTCCGGAAGGCGTGGGTAACGACTCCATTTCGCAGATCGCCAAGGACGCTTCCGAAGGCCTGCTGGTGACCCTGCCGAAATCCTTCGACCAGGATCCAGCCAACGTTGCCCTGGCTGATGCGTTCAAAGCCAAGAAAGAAGATCCGAGCGGTCCGTTCGTGTTCCCGGCCTACTCGGCTGTGACCGTGATCGCCGACGGCATCAAGGCTGCCAAGTCCGAAGACTCCGCCAAGGTGGCTGAAGCCATCCACGCCGGCACCTTCAAGACACCTACCGGCGACCTGAGCTTCGACGAAAAAGGCGACCTGAAAGACTTCAAATTCGTGGTTTACGAGTGGCACTTCGGCAAACCAAAAACTGAAGCCAAGCCTCAGTAAGGCATTGCCTGACTGACTGCCAACAAAGCCCACGGCGTGCCGTGGGCTTTGTTTTACGAACGTATCTGGGCCGCGCTGGCGTGATCCGCCAGTCTCCCCACCTGAAAATCTCAAAACCGTCATCAGCGGTTCGCTGGCAAACCCCGGATTCGAAGTGGATGCAGATCCACGGGGCCCGGGCGGGAAAATGACTCCACCAGTGAAATGCGTATCAGGTTTTTAGGAGCGCTGTAATGCCTGACATCTATCACTTCTTCCAACAGCTGGTTAATGGCCTGACCATTGGCAGCACGTATGCCCTGATCGCCATCGGCTATACGATGGTCTACGGCATCATTGGAATGATCAACTTCGCCCACGGCGAGGTGTACATGATTGGCTCCTACGTGGCGTTCATCGCCATCGCCGGGCTGGCCATGCTGGGACTCGACAGCGTTCCGCTGTTGATGACCGCCGCTTTTCTCGCCACCATCGTTGTAACCAGTGCCTACGGCTACAGCATCGAACGGATCGCCTACCGCCCCTTGCGCGGCAGCAACCGTCTAATCCCGCTGATCTCCGCCATCGGCATGTCGATCTTCCTGCAGAACACCGTTCTGCTGGCGCAAGACTCCAAGGACAAATCCATTCCCAACCTGATTCCGGGCAACTTTGCCTTTGGGCCAGGTGGCGCACATGAAGTGCTGATTTCCTACATGCAAATCGTGGTGTTCGTGGTGACCCTGGTCGCCATGCTCGGCCTGACCCTGTTCATCTCTCGCTCTCGCCTGGGTCGCGCCTGCCGCGCCTGCGCCGAAGACATCAAGATGGCCAACCTGCTGGGTATCAACACCAACAACATCATCGCCCTGACCTTCGTCATCGGTGCTGCACTGGCGGCCATCGCCGCCGTGCTCCTGAGCATGCAGTACGGTGTGATCAACCCGAACGCCGGTTTCCTCGTCGGCCTCAAGGCCTTCACCGCAGCGGTACTGGGCGGTATCGGCAGCATCCCCGGCGCCATGCTCGGCGGGATCGTGCTTGGGGTAGCGGAAGCCTTTGGTGCCGACATCTTCGGCGACCAGTACAAGGACGTCGTGGCTTTCGGTCTATTGGTTCTGGTGCTGTTGTTCCGGCCAACCGGCCTGCTGGGCCGTCCGGAGGTTGAGAAGGTATGACTAGAAATCTTAAACAGGCGCTGTTCAGCGCTTTGCTGGTGTGGGCCGTGGCCTATCCGGTACTCGGTCTGAAGCTGACCATCGTCGGCATCAACCTCGAAGTTCATGGCACCAGCGACGCCACCCTGATCACCATCGCGGTGTGCTCGGTGCTGATGTTCCTGCGTGTGCTGTTCGACCAGCAGATCAGCTCGGCCTGGCGCTCTTCGCCGAGCATGCCGCTGATCCCGGCCAAGGCCAGCAACTTCCTGACCCTGCCGACCACTCAACGCTGGATCATCATCGCGTTGATCGCCGGTGCCCTGGTCTGGCCGTTCTTCGGTTCTCGCGGTGCGGTGGATATCGCCACGCTGGTGCTGATCTACGTGATGCTCGGCCTCGGTCTGAACATCGTGGTTGGCCTGGCCGGTCTGCTCGACCTAGGTTACGTCGGTTTCTATGCCGTTGGCGCCTACAGTTATGCGCTGCTGTCGCATTACTATGGCCTGAGCTTCTGGATCTGCCTGCCGATTGCCGGCCTGATGGCAGCCACGTTCGGCTTCCTGCTCGGTTTCCCGGTACTGCGCTTGCGCGGTGACTACCTGGCCATCGTGACCCTGGGCTTCGGTGAAATCATCCGACTGTTCCTGCGTAACCTGACCGACATCACCGGTGGCCCGAATGGCATCAGCAACATCGAGAAACCGTCGTTCTTCGGCCTGACCTTTGAACGTAAAGCGGCTGAAGGCCTGCAGACGTTCCACGAGTACTTCGGCCTGGAATACAACTCGATCAACAAGGTGATCTTCCTCTACCTGGTTGCGTTGTTCCTCGCGCTGTTCGCCCTGTTCGTCATCAACCGCTTGCTGCGCATGCCTCTGGGCCGTGCCTGGGAAGCCCTGCGTGAAGACGAAATCGCTTGCCGTGCACTGGGTCTGAACCCGACGATCATCAAGCTGTCGGCCTTCACCCTCGGTGCCTGCTTCGCCGGTTTCGCCGGCAGCTTCTTCGCTGCGCGTCAGGGCCTGGTGACACCGGAGTCCTTCACCTTCATCGAGTCGGCGACCATCCTCGCCATCGTGGTGCTGGGCGGCATGGGCTCGCAACTGGGTGTCGTACTCGCCGCCACGGTGATGATCCTGTTGCCGGAAATGATGCGTGAGTTCAGTGAGTACCGCATGTTGATGTTCGGTGCCTTGATGGTACTGATGATGATCTGGCGCCCTCAGGGTCTGCTGCCCATGCAACGTCCTCACATGGAGCTGCGCAAATGAGCCGCGAGATCCTGAAAGTAGAAAACCTGAGCATGCGCTTCGGCGGCTTGCTGGCGGTCAACGGCGTAGCCTTGAGCGTGAAAGAGAAACAAGTGGTTGCGCTGATCGGCCCCAACGGTGCCGGCAAGACCACCGTGTTCAACTGCCTGACCGGCTTCTACAAGCCGAGCGGCGGCAGCATCCTGCTCGACGGCGAGGCCATCGAAGGTCTGCCCGGCCACAAAATCGCCCTCAAGGGCGTGGTGCGCACCTTCCAGAACGTGCGGCTGTTCAAGGACATGACGGCGGTCGAGAACCTCTTGATCGCCCAGCACCGTCACCTGAACACCAACTTCCTGTCCGGTCTGTTCAAGACGCCGTCGTTCCGCAAAAGCGAGCGCGAGGCCATGGAATTCGCCGAGTACTGGCTGGACAAGGTCAACCTCAAGGCGTTTGCCAACCGTCCAGCCGGCACCCTGGCCTACGGTCAGCAACGTCGCCTGGAAATCGCCCGCTGCATGATGACCCGCCCGCGGATCCTCATGCTCGACGAACCGGCCGCGGGCCTGAACCCGAAGGAAACCGAGGACCTCAAGGCGCTGATCAGCATGCTGCGTGAAGAGCACAACGTCACCGTGCTGCTGATCGAACACGACATGAAACTGGTCATGAGCATCTCCGACCACATCGTCGTGATCAACCAGGGCACGCCTCTGGCCAATGGCACGCCGGAACAGATCCGCGACAATCCTGAAGTGATCAAAGCCTACCTGGGGGAAGCGTAAATGCTGCAGTTCGAAAACGTTTCCACCTTCTACGGCAAGATCCAGGCCCTGCACAGCGTCAACGTCGAAGTCCGCCAGGGCGAGATCGTGACCTTGATCGGTGCCAACGGTGCCGGCAAGTCCACGCTGCTGATGACGCTTTGCGGTTCGCCGCGGGCCCACAGCGGCAGCATCCGCTACATGGGTGAGGAACTGGTCGGCCAGGAATCCTCGCAGATCATGCGCAAGAGCATTGCCGTGGTGCCGGAAGGTCGTCGGGTGTTTTCCCGCCTGACCGTGGAAGAAAACCTGTCCATGGGCGGTTTTTTCACCGCCAAGGGCGACTATCAGGAACAGATGGACAAGGTCCTCGGACTTTTCCCACGCCTGAAAGAACGCTTCGCCCAGCGTGGCGGCACCATGTCCGGCGGCGAACAGCAAATGCTCGCCATCGGCCGTGCGCTGATGAGCAAACCCAAGCTGTTGCTGCTCGATGAGCCTTCCCTGGGCCTGGCACCGATCATCATCCAGCAGATCTTCGACATCATCGAACAACTGCGCAAGGACGGTGTGACGGTGTTCCTGGTCGAGCAGAACGCCAACCAGGCGCTGAAAATCGCTGACCGTGCCTACGTTCTGGAGAACGGCCGGGTGGTGATGACCGGTACCGGTGAAGCACTGTTGACCGACCCGAAAGTGCGCGACGCGTACCTCGGTGGTTGAGCCATTGCGGTAAACAAGAAAACGGCCTTTGCAGGCCGTTTTTTTATGCCTGGCACCTTTTTCACAACGTTGAAGATCCCTTGTGGGAGCGGGCTTGCTCGCGAATAGGGAGGGTCAGTCGACATTGTTGTTGTCTGACACGCCGCATTCGCGAGCAAGCCCGCTCCCACAGGTTTTGTGCAATCCATTACAACCGATCCAGCGCCTCCCCGCTGCGCTTGAACCACCCGATCAGATAATCCGCCAGTACCTGCGTGCGCTTGGGCAACCCACCCTGATACGGATGAACCAGGTACATCGGCATGCTGCGGGTCTGATAATCGCGCAGCAGCCATCGCAAACGCCCGTCGGCCAGTTCTGTTGGCAAGCAGTAGGACGGCAGGCGCGCAATACCGGCGCCGACCAGCGCGGCTTTCTTCAACAGGTTGTAATGGTTGCTGGCGAACGGCCCCGACACCCGCACCCGCAATAACTCGTGCTGCTGGTGATAAAGCCATTCTTCCCGGCCGCTGTAATGGCTGTTGAGCAGGCAGCGATGCTCGGCCAGCGCCTGGGGGGTTTGCGGTTCACCGTATTGCTCAAGGTAAGCCGGGCTGGCACAGGTGAGCTCTTGCCACGCCAGCAGTGGACGCGCCACCAGTCGCTGGTCAATGGCCACGTCGGAACGAATCGCCAGATCGAAGCCGTCACGGGACAGATCGCGATAGTTGTTGTTGAGCTCCAACTCGATCTGCACTTGGGGATACATGGCGGAGAACTCCAACAACAGGCCGTCGAAGAAGGTTTCCCCGAGTGACACCGGCACCGTCATCCGCACCGGGCCGGCCATGTCGTCCTTCAGACGCGCCAGAGCCTGGCGCGCCCGCTCGACTTGCACCACCAGCGCCTGTGCCTGGGGCAACAACGCAGCGCCGGCCGCGGTCAGGCTCAAGCGGCGGGTGGTACGTTGCAACAACACCACGGAAAACTGCGCTTCCAACTGGCTGATGCGCTTGGACAGCTGGCCTTTGCTGCAACCGAGCTGCTGCGCCGCCAGGGTAAAACTCCCCGCTTCGATCAACACCGCGAACGCGGCGAGGTCGTCCATCTCGCTCATGGATTGTTTCCATTTGAAAACCAAAGGTTGCCTATTAGTGCGCTTATCTACGAAAAAAACCACCCTAAACTGATACCTCGTTCAACCCACAATGAGGATCAGCCTCCATGAAAATTCTTTTGATCGGCGCAGGCGGCACCATCGGTTCGGCCGTCGACAAGGAACTGTCGCAACGCCACGAAATCATCCGCATCGGTCGCACCAGCGGCGACTTTCAGGTGGACATCAGTGACAGCGCCTCGATTCGCAAACTGTTCGAGCAGACAGGCAAATTCGATGCACTGGTGTGTGCCGCCGGCAACGTGACCTTCGCACCGCTCAACGAGATGACCGAAGAGAGCTTTGCCCTGGGCCTGAGAGACAAGCTCATGGGCCAGGTCAATCTGCTGCTGATCGGCCGCGAGTTCGCCAATGACGGTGCTTCGTTCACCTTCACCACCGGCGTGCTCAGTCACGATCCGATCTACAGCGGTGCCTCGGCAGCACTGGTCAACGGTGCACTGGACAGTTTCGTCCGAGCCGCTGCCATCGAACTACCCCGCGGCCTGCGCGTGAACTCGATCAGCCCGAACGTCCTGGTCGAAGCCATGGGTAAATATGCGCCGTACTTCCGTGGCTTCAAGCCGGTTCCTGCGGCGGATGTGGCCTTGGCCTACGCTAAAAGCGTGGAAGGCCTGCAAACAGGTCAGACCTTTCACATCTGAAGATGAAAAATCGCAACCTGCGTCAGCGCCAATACAAAGTGGAGACGATAACGGGTTGTGATGAACGGTCAGGCTGAGTAACGTGGCGGCACTTGTCAGGAGACCCCACGATGCGTGTTGCCCGTTCCTTAGTCCTCGTTGCCCTGCTTCCGCTGTTCGCCGCCTGCCAGTTGTTCGACGGTGAACGGCAGAGTGCCTCCCATGTCGGCCAGACACGCATGCAAGGCCAGTTGACCGCGGCGGACGGCAAACTGCTGTTCCAGCCGTGCAGCCAGACCAACCGCTACGTGGTCAACGATACGGGCGGCACCAGCGTCCTGCAGCAGGCCGCAAACCTGGCGGACAAGCAGGGCAAGCTGTTTGCCGACGTGCGCGGGCGGGTTGTGGCCGGCAGCGGTGGTGACGGCCAGCTCGATCTGGAGCAGTTGTACCGCGTCGAGCGCTCGGGCAACGCGTGCGACGATCCGAATTTCAAGCTGCTGATCCTGCGCGCCGCCGGCCACACCCCGGAATGGAGCGTGAAAGTCAGCGGCAAAGGCATGGTCCTCGACCGGGCCGGCCAGCCGCCGTTGGCCGTGCCTTACGTCGAAGAGCAGCTGGGCGATGGCCGTTTCAACCTCAGCACCGAAGCCAACAACCAGCACATCGAACTGTGGGTTGCACCGCAACGCTGCGTCGACAGCAGCACCGGCAGCATCCAGCACATGAGCGCTGAACTGCGCATCGACGGTCAGGTGCAACGCGGTTGCGGTTATTTCGGCGGATCGCGCGACGACTGATCGTTTAAGCCTCACGGGCCTGCGCCTTTGGGGCTTATAATCGCGGGCTTCAAACGCCCTGGCGCAGTTGTGCGCCCCGCGAACCGGATCCCGCCATGTTACGAATCACCGAACTCAAGTTGCCGATCGACCATCCCGAAGAAGACCTGCGCCCTGCCATCGTGCAGCGCTTAGGGCTAGCCAGCGATGACCTGCTCGATTTCACCTTGTTCAAGCGCAGCTACGATGCGCGTAAAAAGTCCTCCGAACTGTGCTTCATCTACACCATCGACCTTGAAGTTCGCGACGAGGCGGCGGTACTGCACAAGTTTGCCGATGACCGTAACGTCAGCGTGGCGCCGGATGTCAGCTACAAAGCGGTCGGCCAGGCACCGGCCGACCTGAGTACGCGGCCGATCGTCGTAGGCTTCGGTCCGTGCGGGATTTTCGCCGGGCTGCTGCTGGCGCAAATGGGCTTCAAGCCGATCATCCTCGAACGCGGCACCGAAGTACGCCAGCGCACCAAGGACACCTGGGGCCTGTGGCGCAAAAGCGTACTCAACCCGGAATCCAACGTGCAGTTCGGCGAAGGCGGCGCGGGGACATTCTCCGACGGCAAGCTCTACAGCCAGATCAAGGACCCGAAATTCCTCGGTCGCAAGGTCCTGCACGAGTTCGTCAAGGCCGGCGCACCGGAAGAAATCCTCTACGTCAGCAAGCCGCACATCGGTACGTTCCGCCTGACCGGCGTCGTGGAAAACATGCGTGAGCAGATTCGTGCCTTGGGCGGTGAAGTGCGCTTCCAGCAGCGTGTCACCGACGTGCTGATCGAGGACGGCCAACTGGTCGGCGTCGAACTCAATGGCGGCGAGCAAATCCACTCCAGACACGTGATCCTGGCCCTCGGCCACAGCGCCCGGGACACCTTCCGCATGCTTCACGGCCGTGGTGTGTTCATGGAAGCCAAGCCGTTCTCGGTGGGTTTCCGCATCGAACACCCGCAGTCGCTGATCGACCGCGCGCGGCTGGGCAAGTACGCCGGGCACCCGAAACTGGGCGCCGCCGACTACAAACTGGTGCACCACGCCAAGAACGGCCGCTCGGTCTACAGCTTCTGCATGTGCCCGGGCGGCACCGTGGTGGCGGCGACGTCCGAACCGAACCGCGTGGTCACCAACGGCATGAGCCAGTACTCGCGCAACGAGCGCAATGCCAACTCCGGTATCGTCGTCGGCATCACCCCGGAAGTCGATTATCCGGGCGGCCCGCTGGCTGGTATCGAGCTACAGGAACGCCTGGAATCCCACGCATTCGTGCTGGGCGGCAGCAACTACGAAGCGCCGGCACAATTGGTCGGCGATTTTATCGCGGGCAAACCGTCCACCGAACTGGGCAGCGTCGAGCCGTCCTACAAGCCGGGCGTTGCCCTGGGTGATCTGGCACTGGCGTTGCCGGCATTCGCCATCGAAGCCATTCGCGAAGCCCTGCCGGCATTCGAGAAGCAGATTCGTGGTTACTCGCTACACGACGCGGTGTTGACCGGGATCGAGACCCGTACCTCCTCGCCGCTGCGTATTACCCGCAACGAGTCGTTGCAGAGCCTGAACGTGAAAGGCTTGTTCCCGGCCGGTGAAGGCGCCGGTTATGCGGGAGGGATTCTGTCGGCGGGTGTTGATGGTATTCGCATTGCAGAAGCAGTGGCCCGGGACATCCTCGGCCTCGATGCCTGATACCACTCTAATGTGGGAGCGGGCTTGCTCGCGAAGACGGTTTCACATCCAGCATATGTGTTGGCTGATTGACCGCTTTCGCGAGCAAGCCCGCTCCCACATTTGATCTTCGCCGTGTCAGATATTGGCGCGCAAAACCGAGTCCGGCAGCGGCTCCCCCCGCTCCACCGTCGCCGCCACCGCAGCCATCAAGCCACTCAACTCATACCCCTGAGCCTTGAGCCACTGCGGATCGTAATAGGTCGTGGCGTATCGCTCGCCGCTGTCACACAGAATCGCCACCATCGACCCCGTCTCCCCCGCCGCCTTCATGTGCTGGGCGGCCATCAGTGCGCCGATCAGGTTGGTCCCGCTCGACCCGCCCACATGGCGTCCCAGACGCTCCGCCAGGTAGTGCATGGCCGCCAGCGACAGGGCATCCGGCACCTTGACCATGGCGTCGATCACCTTGGGCAGAAACGACGCCTCCACGCGCGGCCGGCCGATGCCTTCGATACGCGAGCCGTGGTCCAGTCGCAGGCTGGCATCGCCGGTCTGGTAGTAATCGAAAAACACCGAACGCTCGGCATCGGCACACAGCACGCGGGTGCCATGCTGGCGATAACGCACGTACCGACCCAGGGTGGCGGTGGTGCCGCCGGTACCGGGGCTGGAAATCAGCCAGCTCGGTTCGGGATGCTGCTCGAAACGCATCTGCTGAAAGATCGACTCGGCAATGTTGTTGTTCGCCCGCCAGTCAGTGGCGCGCTCGGCGTAGGTGAACTGGTCGATGAAGTGCCCGTCGTGTTCACGAGCCAGACGCTCGGACTCGGCGTAGATTTGGGTCGGGTCGTCGACCAGATGACTTTGGCCACCGTAGAAGGCGATCTGCGCAATCTTCTCCTTGGACGTGGTCGCCGGCATCACCGCAATGAACGGCAAGCCCAGCATGCGTGCGAAATACGCCTCGGAAATCGCCGTCGAACCGCTGGAAGCCTCAATGACCGGCGCACCGGGCTTGAGCCAGCCGTTACACAGCGCATACAGGAACAGCGAGCGAGCCAGCCGGTGCTTCAGGCTACCCGTGGGGTGGCTGGACTCATCCTTGAAGTACAACTCGATACCCGGAAAACCTGGCAGCGGCAAAGGGATCAGGTGGGTGTCTGCGCTGCGCTGGTAGTCGGCTTCGATGATCCGGATCGCTTCGCGGGACCACTGTCGGTTGTCGCTCATGATGGTTTTCTCATTGAATCAGGCAAGAGTCGGCCTTGTCACAGGGCTCAACCATCAAGCTTAGGAAAAAACCTACATCCAGCACAGGTACAGCTGAGATCCAATACGACCGACAACTGCTAGGCTCAGTTCGCTGCTGACGGCTTACGTTGTAACGACATATAACAAAAAAGAATATAACTTTTGTTTTAACAACTAACAGTACTTGTTAGGGTGTAACACCTTTTGAACTCACGGATGGAGAGCGACCTTGCCTCTGCGTAGCACTTTCACGCGTTTCTTTCAGTTGGAAGCTGCCAGCGGTCTGTTACTGATCGCCGCTGCCGTTCTGGCTCTGATTATCAACAACTCGCCGCTGTCGTGGCTATACAACGGCCTGCTGGACACCCCCGTGGTGGCCCAGATCGGCGCGCTGAAAATCGCCAAGCCTTTGCTGCTGTGGATCAACGACGGCCTGATGGCGCTGTTCTTCCTGCTGATCGGCCTGGAAGTAAAGCGTGAAGTCCTCGATGGCCAGTTGTCCAAACCATCGCAAATCGTCCTGCCCGGTGCCGCTGCCGTTGGGGGCATGGTGGTGCCGGCGCTGATCTACTGGTACCTCAATCGCGACACGCCACCGGCCCTCAACGGCTGGGCAATCCCGACCGCCACCGACATTGCCTTCGCCCTTGGCGTGCTGGCGCTACTGGGCAAACGGGTTCCGGTATCGCTGAAACTGTTCCTGATGACCCTGGCGATCATCGACGACCTCGGCGCGATCATCATCATTGCGATCTTCTATTCCGGCGCGTTGTCGACCCTGTCCCTGGCGCTGGCCACGGCCTGTATTGCGGCGCTGATCGGGATGAACCGGCTTGGCGTGGTCAAGCTCGGACCGTACATGATCATCGGCTTGATCCTCTGGGTCTGCGTGCTCAAGAGCGGTGTCCACGCCACCCTGGCCGGCGTGACCCTGGCTTTCTGCATTCCGCTGCGCACGAAAAATGCCGAACCATCGCCATTGCTGACCCTGGAACACGCCCTGCACCCGTGGGTCGCCTACGGCATCCTGCCGCTGTTCGCCTTTGCCAATGCCGGCCTGTCCCTGAGCGGTGTCACCGTCGAAAGCTTCACTCACCATGTCCCCATGGGCATCGCCATCGGGCTACTGCTGGGCAAGACCGTCGGAGTCTTCGGTCTGACCTGGCTGGCCGTGAAAACCGGTATCGCCGCCCTGCCCCAAGGCGCCAACTGGGGCCAGATACTGGGCGTGGCGATTCTCTGCGGCATTGGTTTCACGATGAGTCTGTTTGTCGGCTCGCTGGCTTTCGAGCCAGGCGTGAGTGATTTCGCCGGGATGGACCGCATGGGGATCTTGACCGGTTCGATTCTGGCGGCGCTGATCGGTTATGTGGTGACGGCGATGGCCAGCCGCAAGAACACTGCGCTGGCCTCCTGATAACCCGCGATAACGCCTGGCGCCAATCAAGACTCGCCTGAGCTGAAAAACAAAAAACCCGATCAGCCATCTGATCGGGTTTTTTGTTTATCCGGTGTTTGCGCTTAGTGCGAAACGCGGCTGGTGCCATTCACACTTGCGATGCGCACACGCTCGCCAACACGGAACACTTCGTTCGGCTGAACTTCCTGAACGTAGGCGCGCATGCTGCCATCGTCTTCGCGCACGGTGATTTCCACGCCCTGGGTGCGGGTCAGGCCTTCTTCAGCGGCTGAACCGAGCAGGCCGCCGGCCACGGCACCGATGACCGCAGCAACGACGCTGCCTTTGCCGCCACCAATAGAGCTGCCGCCAACGCCACCGACCACTGCGCCAGCAGCGCCGCCGATCGGGGTTTTGGTGCCTTCGATTTTCACTGGACGCAATGCTTCGATGGTACCCATGCGAACGGTCTGCACTCGACGCGCCTCGTCACGGGAATAGGAGTCACCGGTCAGGCTCGATTGGCAACCAGTGAGCAACATCGCCATCGTGGAAAAGGAAGCAACCAGTAGAACAGACTTACGCATAGCATCAACTCCAAAGAAACAGATGTTCATTAAACTCCGCCGCTTGACGCCTGTCACGACACAGCCCGGGTAAAATTGGTTTGATTCAGGCTCCGTTAAGGCGCCCCCACGAACTCACACAGTAGCGGCAAATTCGGAAAACTGCCCACTGGCCAAGGATTTCAATGGACTACTTTATCATCGTCGTCACGACTGTTGCCGGTTTGTACTTCCATTGGTGGCTGTACGTGCGGATCAAACGCTGGATGGACCGCGACCTGGCGCTAGCGCTGGCGGGCAAGGACGAGCAGAAAAAAGCCTTCATGCTCGAACAACTGGCGAGTGCCCGGGCGCAGAAAATCAAGCGTCGAGACCTGCCGAAGTGGCTGGAGGCCGCTGCGACAGGCTATCCCGATCGGTAGACTGCTCAGGGTGCCAGACGTTCAAGAATCCAGTCGGCGCCCTGCTGGCGGTAATTGAGGCGGTCGTGCAGGCGGCTTGGGCGGCCTTGCCAGAATTCGATGCGCTCAGGCAGCAGGCGATAACCGCCCCAGTGTTCCGGGCAATGGGGCTGGGTGTCGCTGAAACGTTGCTCGGTGTCCTTGAGCAGCGCTTCGAGTTCGCCACGACCGTTGATCACGCGGCTCTGGGGCGATGCCCAGGCCCCCAGGCGACTGCCCAGTGGACGGACCTGATAATAGGCGTCGGACTCCTCAGGCGTTACCTTCACCACCCGCCCTTCGATGCGCACCTGGCGCTCCAGCGCCGGCCAGAAAAACGTCATGGCTGCGAACGGATTCGCAGCCAGATGCTGGCCCTTGGCGCTTTCGTAGTTGGTGAAAAAGGTGAAGCCCTGCTCGTCCAGGCCCTTGAGCAACAGAATGCGACAGTGCGGTCGACCGTCCTGATCGACGGTGGCCAGGGTCATGGCGTTGGCTTCCACCGGCGCCTGTTCGGTTTTCACCGCGTCGGCGAACCACTGGTGGAACAGCGCGAACGGCTCGGCCGGGGCTTGTGCCTCGGTCAGGCCATCACGGGTGTAGTCACGACGCATATCAGCCAGGCCCTGGGTCATGGCGCATTCCTTTTGGTTAACGAATCACTGCTTTGCAGTATCGGTGGCGGCGACTTTCTTGTCAGCCGTCGAGGCTTTGGCTGGCGTGGTCTTTTTTGCCGGCGTTGCGGTTTTCGCAGGTGCTTTCTTGGCCGACGCTTTTTTCGCCGGGGCTTTTTTCGTCGCTGGAACAGCAGCCTTTTTAGTCGCTGGGGCCGGTGTCACAGGCTTGGCGACCGGCTTGGCGACCGGCTTGGCGTCCGCGGCAGCGACCATGGTCACAGGTGCCGGAGCCGGCATGTTGTACTTGCCAAGCAGCGCGACCATTGTGTTTTGCGGGGTCACCAGCAGTTCCACACGACGGTTCAACGCACGCCCTTGCACGCTGTCGTTGGCGGCACGCGGCGCATCACCGCCCAGGCCGCGCAGCATCAAGCGATCACGCTGCAGACCACTGAGACGGAAAATCGCCGCAACGGACTGGGCACGCTCCTGGCTCAGCTTGACGTTGGCAGCCGCGGCGCCGGAGGTATCGCTGTGGCCGAGGATCAACACCGCGGTCTTTGGATCGGCTTCAAGGATCTTGGCTACGCGGGTGAACGGACCGAGCGTGACCGGCAGCAGCATGGCCGGACGATCAGGGTTGAACGAGCCTTCGACCGGCGCGGTCACCACCAGTACGTTTTCGCGGCGCTCGAGTTGCAGGTTGCTGCCCTTGACCGCCTCGCGCAGACGCGGTTCGTAGTCGTCAAGCCAGGCCTGGGTGACTTTCGGGTCGGGCATCGGCACGGCCTTGGCGGTGCTCTGCTCGCTACCGCCGAATGGCCACCACCACTTGCTGCCGCTATCGGTTTCGGCCTTGGCCACCGCAACCGGTTTGACCTCGGGCTTCACCTCCGGCTTGGCCACGGGCTTGCCGGCACTGTCGTCGGAACCGAACGGCCAGTACCAGTGGCTGCCGCTTTCAGTCTTGGCGACAGGTGTCGTCGCGTCTTTCTGTGGTGTCTGTGCACAACCGGTAATAGCGAAGCACAGGGCCAAGGCGAGGGTTTTATTGGATGACATTGGATATCCACAAAAATGAAGTCAAAAAATCAGGCCACATTGGCCTAATGCCAGTCAGTTAAGCAATTTCAGCCGCGACACCTTTGTAGCAGCTGCCGAGCCCGCGAGGCTGCGTTCGGCTGCGAAGCAGTCGTGAGTCCAGCTGACGCGGCCTGCCTGATGTACCGCGATTATTGAATTACGACTGCTTCGCAGCCGAACGCAGCCTCGCGGGCTCGGCAGCTGCTACAGATCGCATTACCGCTTGACTGATCGGCATTAGCCACATCGGCCCGTGTAAACAGACGCTTTGAAACTGGAAAGGTTATCGGGTTCCAGCCTTGGCACCCGATAGTCATTTTTACAGACAAGTGGCCAGAACCCGCACCAGCTTTTGCGCGCGCGGGTCCATCAAGACGTACGGCCCCAGGGTATTTGTCACAAATCCGAAAGCCACATCGTGCTCCGGGTCGGCAAAACCGATGGAACCGCCAGCACCCGGATGACCAAACGCCCGCGGGCCAAGGCCGAAGGTGGCATTGGCAACGTCCGGTTGATCGAGCATGCAACCCAGGCCGAAACGGGTCCGGGTCAGTAACGTTTTGTCCTCGCCGAGGCTGTGCTCGCGAGTCAGTTCATCGAGCATTTCGCTTTCAAGCAGGCTGCCATCGAGCAGACCGGCATAGAACCCGGCCAGGCTACGGGCATTGCCATGGCCATTGGCGGCCGGCTGTTGCATGCGTCGCCACTCAGGTTTGTTGGTGCTGGTCATGATCGATGGCGGGTTAGTGAACGCCCGGGTCGTCATGGCCGTTGGCTCGCGCATGGTCACTTGCAGCAGGCGCTGGGCGGCGGCATCGCCGACATTGCCCTTGCCCCGCGCAATGTGGGCCACGCGATGGAACTCTTCGTCGGCCAGGCCCACATGGAAGTCCAGGCCCAACGGCCTGGCGACCCGCGCGACGATGGATTCACCCGGCCCACGACCGTCGGCACGGCGCAGCAATTCACCGACCAGCCAACCATAGGTGATCGCCGCGTAACCGTGGCCTTCGCCCGGCGTCCACCACGGCGTTTCGGCGGCCAGGGCGTCGACCATGGTTTGCCAGTCGTAAAGGGCTTCGGGGGCCAGTAACTCGCGCAATGCCGGAAGACCGGCCTGATGGCAGAGCAGTTGACGCAGGGTGACGGACTCTTTACCGGCAGCGGCAAATTCGGGCCAGTAGCGCGCGACCGGGGCATCCAGTTGCAGCTTGCCTTCGGCCACCAATTGCAGCGCGGTGACGGCGGTGAAGGTCTTGGTGCAGGAGAACAGGTTGGCGATAGTATCGCTGTGCCAGGCCTCGGCCCCATCCTTGTCGGCAGTGCCGGCCCACAGATCGACAACGGTTTCGCCACCGACCTGGATGCACAACGCTGCGCCACGCTCCTGGGGATCGTCGAACAGCGCCGCGAACGCCTCTCGCACCGCTTCGAACTTAAGCTCGTAATGACCCTGAATCTGCACCCGCAACTCCCCGGATTAACGCTCTACAAAGTGGTCGGCATTGTTCCAGCCCTTGAGGGTTTTGGGAACAGGGTTGGGCTGGATGGTCAGTCACTCATAAAACTGATCGGAAACCTATCGCGTCCGTATAGACGCCTTCGCGAGCAAGCCCGCTCCCACATTTGCCCGTATTCCTTCTGGAAGAACACGGTCGAATGTGGGAGCGGGCTTGCTCGCGAAGAACGATAACGCGGTTTCAGCGATTAATGACCATTCCCGGAATGCCCACCAGCGCCCTTCCCCGGGCCCTTGCCGGCCTCGGCCTTCCTGCCGCCCTCGGCATCGTGGCTGGCTTTGTCGGCGGCGGCCGCAGCCTTCTCGGCTTCTTTGCCCAATTGCTCGACTGTCGCCAGGTTGCTCTTGCGAACGCTGTCGACAAAACCCTGGAACGGCAGATCAGTGATGCCCACCAACCCGAAGTGACCGTTTTCACCATCAAGCAAGCGCCCGGTGACCGGTTGATCGAGGTACTGGAACCAATGCACGCCGACAATCGACGGTTCGCTCAATGCCTGCTTGAGGAAGTTGGCGTACGCCGGACCACGGTCTTCCTCCTTCGCCAATGGCGTGACGCCACCCCAGAACGGGCCACGATCAACCGAGCCGAAGTTGAACTCGGTGATCAGCACCGGTTTGTCGAGACTGCGCAGCTTGGCGAAGTCGTAACCATCCTGGGGTTGCAGGGTGTACATGTTGAAGCTCAACACGTCGCAGTACTGGGCGCAGGACTCCACGGCTTCCGGGGTGCTGATCGCGAAACGGCCGCCGAGCAGCAACTGGTTCGGCGCGTGCCACTTGAGTGAGTCGGAGATGGTCTTGAAGTAAGTGTCGGCAAAGACCCTCTGGAAGTATTTGAAGTCGGCTTCGATTTCCGGGTGCTCGGCACTCGGGAGCGGTGGCACGAACCCCGGATCCTCCATCAGCTCCCAGGCAGACAGATCAATGCCCCAGGCTTTCGACAGGCCCGCCTGATTGCGGTACTTGTCACGCAGCTGCTTGAGGAATGCGCGCTTGGCCGGCACGTCGGTGGTCATTTTCAAGGTGCCGTAGGCCAGGGCATAACGGGCTTTCGGGTCGTCGCCGGGACCGGCCCAGGCCAGTTCGTTGTCGGCGTAGTAACCGATCAGCCACGGATCGTCACGATGGTCGCGGGCAGCAATCGCCACTGCACGCTCGGTGGCCATGGCGAAACGCGGGTCGAATGGGTCGGGCATGCCGCCCCACCAGTCTGTGCCGGTGCTGATGCTGGCGTAGTCACCGACGATCGACAGCGGCAAGGTGTAGGGCACGCGATCAGCGTTGCCCAGTACGGGTGCGCTCCAGTTGCCAATGGTGTTGAAACCCCAAGCCTGCAAACGGTCAAGGGTGTGACTGGCCCAGCGCTGCTCGTCGAACAGCGCCTTGCACGGTTCGACAGATTTGGACACAGCGGCTGTCGCTACCGTCGCTTCGGTCTTGGCCGCTTCGGCAACACCAGCCTTGGTATCGCTGCCCTTCGCGCATGGATCGCCATACAGACGCTGCAGGTTGGCACCGTAGAAGTCGTACCAGCGCCCAGCATTGTAGCCGCGCCCTTGATCGGCACCGTTACCGCCACGGTTGTCGCCTTCGCCGTAGAAACTGGCCAGTGCCTCGTCAGCCTTGGGCAGGGATTCGAACATCCACTCGCGACCGGCAACATAGGTCTGGTTGACATCCGGGGCCACTGTATTGACCCCGAGGGAATAGAACGGGTGGCCTTCAGGCGTCACCAGGTACCAGCGACCATCGCGTTTCTCGGTGCGGAAAAAGCCACTGGCCTTGAATGACGGGCCTTTGGTCAATCCGCCGAATTTGTCCAGCGAAGACTTCTGACGCTCGGCCAGCCAGGTTTTCAGTTGCTGCTGCTCCTTGCCGACGGCGCCTTTCAGTTGATCGTCACTGCTGACTTTTTCCGGCCATTTGGCCCGGGTCGACTGGCCATACGCGTCCACCAACCCGCCAAACACGGCTTGGGTGACCGACTCGCCGTCCTGCACACCAAAGCGCTCCAGCAGGATGCTTTGCGCGGCTTTCGGCTGGTCCATCGACAAAGTCACGGACACCACCTGGCTGCGATCCAGCTCACCGGCGCTACTGGCCAGCAACACACGCTGGCCCTCGACGGTCATCGGCATCGGCGGGCCCGCCTTCATGCCCTGGCTCAGCGCCGATGTCGCCTGCAAAGGCACCAGCAGGGTTTGCGCAGGCCCCGCCGGCAGATCGACGCGGCTGACCAGTGTCTTGCCGTCGTTGCTCTGGATGGTCACGTACAGGGTCAAGGCCCAGTTCATCGCGCTCTGGATCCGCAGACTCATGACGCCTGACTGCGACCAGTCCCAGGCACCGGTCTGCGGGGTCAGGCGCAAAGTCGGCCGGGCGACCGGGTTGAACGTCACCCGGCGCAGCACTTCGCCCTCGGGGGTTTGCTCGGCGTTGGATTGCGGCAGGCTGGCGTCCTGAGTCGCCACCTGGACCACGTCGGCGGGGCGCACAAAGTTGAACAGCGTCTGCTGGCTGGCGGGGGCGGCCAACAGCGGTGTTGCGAACAGCAGGGCAAAAACGGCAGGCAACGAACGGCAAATCATGAGAACGAAATTCTCCCTAACGACCTTCAATGGGCCAGTGGAATAGCGATGGCAGAGAGATAGACAACGCGGCGGGCAAAACTGCCCACCGGTGCTTCAGGAAATTTCTCGACGGAACGGCGGCAACGCGTTGAGGATGGCTTTGCCATAGCGCTGGGTCACCAGGCGCCGGTCGAGCAAGGTGATGGTGCCGCGGTCTTCTTCGGTGCGTAGCAAGCGACCGCAGGCCTGGACCAGCTTCAGCGAGGCGTCCGGCACGGAGATTTCCATGAACGGATTGCCGCCCCGGGCTTCGATCCACTCGGCCAGCGCCGCTTCGACCGGATCATCGGGTACCGAGAAAGGAATCTTGGCAATGACCACGTGCTCGCAATAGGCACCGGGCAAGTCGACCCCTTCGGCGAAGCTCGCCAGACCGAACAACACGCTGGAATCGCCGCCATCGACTCGCGCCTTGTGCTTGTTCAGGGTTTCCTGTTTCGACAGGTTGCCCTGGATGAACACTTGCTTGCGCCAGTCGCGGTCCAGGCCGTCGAACACGTCCTGCATCTGTTTGCGCGAGGAAAACAGCACCAGCGTGCCCCGCGAGCCTTCGACCAATTCAGGCAGGTCACGAATGATCGCGGCGGTATGCGCCGCTGCATCACGGGGATCGGCGTTCAGGTTCGGCACCCGCAACACACCGGCGTCGGCATGATGGAACGGGCTTGGCACCACCGCCGTCACGGCTTTTTTCGGCAGGCCGGCGCGCATGCGGAAGCGGTCGAAGGTGCCGAGGGCAGTCAGGGTCGCCGACGTCACCAGGCAGCCATAGGCGACGTTCCACAGGTTGCGCCGAAGCATTTCCGCCGCGAGGATGGGGCTTGCGTTGACCTCGATGTCGAACAGCGAGCCACTCTCGGCCAGGGTCAGCCAGCGGGCCATGGGCGGGTTGTCCTCCGGGTCTTCGACGGTGAAGGCGGTCCACAACTCCCAGTTACCGGAAGAACGCGACAACAGACTGCCGAACAGCGGATACCACTCCTCGGCCTGGTTGCTGGCGATGCCGATGTTCACCTCGCCGTCCATGCCTTCCTTGAGCAGCTCGGTCAGACGGGTGAACAAGTCGGTCAGCCGCGCGAAGCCTTTCTTCAGCTCGATGCCCATTTCACGCATGTGCTCGGGAATCACCCCGCCGACGAATCGGTGACGCGGGCGCTCGCGGCCTTCAACGTCTTCGCCGGGTTTGAAATCGGCAATCTGCTCGCAGGCGGTGAACATGAACTGCTGCTGGGTCTTGATCTCCCGCGCCAGCTCCGGCACCTGTTCGATCAACTTGCCCAGATCGCCCGGCAACGGGTGCTGGGCCAGCAGTTTGGTGAGGTTCTTGGCGGTGGTTTCCAGCCAGTCGGCGGTGGAGCGCAGGCGCGTGTAATGGGCGAAGTGGCCGATGGCCTTGTCCGGCAGGTGATGGCCTTCGTCGAACACGTAGATGGTGTCGCGCGGGTCCGGCAATACCGCGCCGCCGCCCAGGGCCAGGTCAGCCAGGACCATGTCGTGGTTGGTGACGATCACGTCGACCTTGCCCATGCCTTCGCGGGCCTTGTAGAAGACGCACTGGCCGAAGTTCGGGCAATGACGGTTGGTGCACTGGCTGTGATCGGTGGTCAGGCGCGCCCAGTCGGCGTCTTCCAGGGCGGTGGACCAACTGTCGCGGTCGCCGTCCCACTTATTGCCGGCGAGTTTTTCGATCATGCTGGTGAACAGCTTCTGGCTGGCCTCGTCGACCTCGATCTTGAAACCTTCTTCTTCGAACAGCTGCGCGGTGGCCGTTTGCGCGTGGCCTTCCTGGAGCAGCATGTCGAGCTTGGACAGGCACATGTAGCGCCCGCGGCCCTTGGCCAGGGCGAAGCTGAAATTCAGCCCGCTGTTGCGCATAAGGTCGGGCAAGTCCTTGTAGACGATCTGCTCCTGCAGGGCCACGGTGGCCGTGGCGATCACCAGGCGCTTGCCGGCGGCCTTCGCCGTGGGAATCGCCGCCAGGCTGTAGGCCACGGTCTTGCCGGTACCGGTGCCGGCTTCCACCGCGACTATCGCGGGGTCGCCACTGCGCCGGCCTTCGTCGTCGGTGTCGATGTCACCCAGGACCTTGGCGACTTCGGCGATCATCAGGCGTTGGCCGTAGCGCGGCTTGAGGCTCTTGGCTTCGAGAAAACGCGAGTAGGCGCCCTGGATCGTGGTTTTGAGTTCAGTGCTGATCATGGATTGTCGGGCGCAAAAAACGCTGGATAAATTTTCAGTGGTTCGGATCGACGGCTATCATACCCCGCTAATGAATCCCGCGCAGAACGGAGTAACCCAATGACACCTTTTAGCCTCGTTTATAGCCTGCATGTACTGGCCGCCCTGGTCTGGGTCGGCGGCATGTTTTTCGCCTGGATGGTCCTGCGCCCCGCCGCGGTCAAGGCACTTGAAGGCCCTGCCCGGCTGAAGCTGTGGATAGAAGTGTTTCAAGGCTTTTTCCGCTGGGTCTGGGTGGCGGTGGTGCTGTTGCCGGTCAGCGGCGTGGGCATGCTGCACATGCATTTCAATGGTTTTGAAGCCGCACCGCGCTATGTGCAGGTGATGATGGGGTTGTATGTGGTGATGACGGCATTGTTTATCCGCATTCAGGCGCTGATGCTGCCGGAGTTGCGCGCAGCCGTGACCGAGCAGGATTGGCCGGCCGGGGCGGCGGTACTGGGGCGGATTCGCCGATTGGTGGGGATCAATTTGTTGGTGGGGTTGGCTGTGGTGGCGATTGCTGCGGCTCGGCCGATGCTCTAAAAGCATCGTCGGAACGCCGCCCGGACCAAGCCCGCTCCCACAGTGGAATTGCAGTGTGGTGACTGTATTGTGAACACCACTGGACCCTGTGGGAGCGGGCTTGCCCGCGATGATGACTGATCAGACAATACTGATTTAACTGATTACAACCGCTGCACAGTCACCGAACCCGCCGCACCTTCTGGCCCTGGCTGACCATCAGCCCCAGGTTTACCGCTCTTGCCGCCATCGGCCTTGTAAACCAGGCAACCCTTGGCCTTGCCACCCGCGCCCGGTTTACCGCCGGGGCCGGCCAGGCCACCGGCACCGCCGGCCACCTGAACCTTGATCCGCTCTGCCGGGAAGTCGTGGGGCACGGCCAGCTTGACCAGCGCCCCCGGTGCTCCCGGCTGGCCATTGCTGCCATCACTGCCATCGGCGCCGCGCCCCGCCTGCCCCCAGGTGCAGCCCGGTTCCTGGCCGTTGGCCCCATCAAGGCCAACGAACCCCGGTGCGCCCGCGCCACCGCGAGCATCAACGATCAATTGCGCTGCGTTCAGTGTCTTGATCTGCAAATCAAGGTTGCGCCCTGATCGAGCGGCCTTCTGGTAGGTCCCGGGGGCGCCACGGGAGGTGATCTGGCTGCCTTCGGACAAATCAGCGCGACGAACCTTCAGCGCCAGCGCCTGTGCCCCCGGCACGATGGCAATGCGCGCTTCACGCCCCAGATGCAACTCACCCACGGTGACTTCGGTGACGTTCGAAGGAATCAGCAAGGTGCCGTAATCGGCCACTTCCAGGCGCTCCAGTTGCAGGGTGCTGGCGGTGTTGGGCAAGCGCATCAGCGAGTTGGTTTCGACACTCACCACCTGTGCGCAGGCCAATGGGCTGATGAGTGCGGCGAGCAGACAGAGTTTACGCATGGGAAGCCTTCGAAGCGGTGGGGGCTGGAATGGTTTGCAGGTGGAACACGCCGAAAATGACGATCTTCAGGCGGTCAAGCCAGGGATGGGCGCGACCCCGGAGGCTGCGATAGCACAGCAACGCTTCCAGAAGATGGATGAACCCCAACAGGCCGCCGGCCAGATTGACCAACGGGTGCAGCGGAAAGACGAACGGTGTGAGCAGATTGACCAGCACTACCGCCCAGAACAGCAAGGTCAGTAACCGCCCCAGTCCCCATAAGACTTTCATACGCACCCCGATGAGAATTATTGTTTGCGCGCACAGTAACGGCTTCCACGCGGGATAAGCCAGAGGGCAACGGAAAAATCTTCATGAAGGCCGCCAAACGGCCGTCGCAGCGATCACATCAGTCGCCCGACGGCTCTATCTCTGGGCTCAGCGGTTTATATGCAGTTCCACGCGGCGGTTTTTCGCACGACCTTCTTCTGTTTCGTTGTCGGCAATCGGTTGGCTTTCGCCCTTGCCTTCGCTGGTGACTTTGTTCGGCGCCACGCCCTGGCTGATCAAGTATTCCGCCACGCTGCTGGCACGCCGCTCCGACAAGGACTGGTTATAGGCATCCGAACCGACGCTGTCGGTATGGCCGACCACCTTGATGCTGACCACATCGGCATCCAGGAACTGGCTCATCAACGCATCCAGTTGACTCTTGGCCGTCGGGGTCAGGTCGGATTGATTGAAGACAAACAGTAGATCGCTCAGCGTAATGACTTCGGTTTGCGCAGGCTCGGTCTGGACCCTGTCCGGGTACTGCGGCACCTGGCAACCACGATGGTCGACCGGGGTATTGGCGGGAGTATCGGCGCAACGGTCGCGTCGGTCGAAAACGCCGTCGCCGTCTTCGTCGCCATCCTGGGCATAGCAGATCAAGCCGCCGGACAAGATACCCAGCGCCGCTCCACCCGCGGCCCAACCACCACTCTCGATTGCGCCCAGACCACCGCCGACCAGGCCGCCGATGAGGCTGCAAATTGGCCAGGTGCGTTGATTGAGGGGGGCAGTGCCATCGCTGTGGGTCGCGCAGCCGGTCAAGAGGCTGCCCAGTAGCAGAACCGGCAAGACGGTCCTTGTGAGAACGATCATATTGAAAGCTCCTGTGTCCCCGGCCAATACCGGTTACACAGGAGTAAAGACCCGCATCCACGACTGCACAAGGCGCGGATGCGAGGGGGGGTTAACGCTGGATTTTAATTTCGGTACGACGGTTCTGTGCACGACCGTCAGCGGTTTTGTTGTCAGCAACCGGCTGGCTTTCACCAGCACCGACAACCGACACGAAGTTACTACGAGGTACGCCTTGCTCGATGAGGTATTCAACCACCGAGTGGGCGCGTTTATCCGACAGTTTCTGGTTGTAGGTGTCACTGCCCACGCTGTCGGTATGGCCGGTCACGGTCAGTTGAGCGGTAGGGGCCTCGGCCTTCAAGCGAGTGGCAATCTTGTCGAGTACCTGTTTGTCGGACGAGGTAAGCGTGGCTTTGTCAAACTGGAAGTGGACATCGCGGATGACAATGGTTTCTTCCTGGACCACAACCGCTTCTTCGACCACAGGCGCTGGTGGTGGGCAACCGTTGGCATCGACGTGAACGCCTTTTGGCGTGCCTGGGCACTTGTCGCGACTATCCGGCACGCCATCGCCGTCTTCGTCGCCATCGCCGTGCACCCAGCAATAAGCCGCTGCCGTACCGCCGACGAGCAGAGCACCGTACCCTGCCCATGCCGAGCTTTCGGTCGCGCCGAGGCCCGCCCCCACGACACCACCAACCGCCGCACAGGTCGGCCAGTCGGTTTTCTGCAAACCTGCGCAACCAGTCAACACACTGGTTAGCAGAACCAAGGGTAATGCTGTCCGAACTATGCTCATCTAGTTTTCTCCTGAAGGATCGGCTTAGAACCGATTCAGGTAGTAAAGACCCGAGTTTTAAACTCCGCCAGCAATAGGCCATGCTGTTTATTCGCGTATTAACGGCAGGTTGACGCTTTTGTCGCCAGGACGCTCTAGGCCCGAACGTAAGGGCAGGCTAGTCTTGGCAGATCTGATTGAGGATCTTCGATGATTGCAGGTATTTCTTCACGCACGCCGCAACAGGCACTGGCCGCTTTACTTGACCGATATGCCCCCGCGCGCCTGTTGTTGATCGGCGCCAGCGAGTTCCCCGCGCTGGAGGCTTTCAAGCTCGCTCGCCCGGACAGTAGCGTCGCACTCGCTGCCCCCGGGCCGTTGCCCGCCGAGCTGGCGGCCCGCCGTTTCGACCTGGCCCTGGTGGTCGATTGCCTGGAGCATTTGCCCAAGCGCGACGGCCTGAACCTGTTGGGCGGCATCCGCAACCTCAATGCCAGCCGCATCGCAGTACTGGCGGATCTGCCGGCCTGTGGCTGGCAGGAAACGGACTTTTTCTCCCTGGCCCTGCAAGCCAGCGAACGCTTTCAACGGGACGAACAGGTCTTGACCCTGTTTACCTACGATCTGCTTGAATACAAACAAGTCCCCGACTGGCTCAATTCGCGCTTCTGGGCCAATCCGGAAAACTTCGGGAAATACTGGTGGTAATGCAATGAGTACATCCATTTGCCCATGCGGCAGCGGCACCCTGCTCGACGCCTGCTGCGGTCATTACCATGCCGGGCACCCGGCGCCATGCGCGCAAGCCTTGATGCGCTCGCGCTACAGCGCCTATGTGCTGGGGTTGGTCGACTATCTGGTGGCCACCACCCTGCCCGCCCAACAGGCCGGTCTGGACCGTCAATCGATCAGCGACTGGAGCGCGCAAAGTACGTGGCTGGGCCTTGAGGTGGAGAGCTCCGAAGTGCTGGGCGGCCAGCCTGAACACGCTTTCGTGACCTTCACCGCGCGCTGGCACGACAGCAATGGCGAGCACAGTCATCGAGAGCGTTCGGCATTTGTGCAAAATACCGGGCGCTGGTACTTCATCGACCCGACCGTGCCGCTCAAGATCGGACGCAATGACGCCTGCCCGTGCGCGAGTGGGCAGAAGTTCAAGAAATGTTGTGCGGGGTATTTCAGCAGCTAGTACAGGGAATGACTGCCCACCACGCAGGCGCTGTCGAAGGCTGCGATCCTTTGGGTCTAGACTGGTGCTCAAGGGAGAAACACCACGATGATCATCCGCCGCGGCGCACTCTGTCTGCTCACGTTGTTCCTGACTCTGGGACTCGGCGGCTGTGCGTCATGGTTCGACGACGACTTGCCGGACCCCGAGGTCCATCTGGTGAAAATCGAGGTGGTCAGCGCCAAACTGCTGGAACAGAAATTCCTCCTGCACTTTCGCATCGACAACCCCAACGACAGCGACCTGACGGTGCGCAGTCTGGCGTATCGCGTTCACCTGGGTGACATACTGCTGGCCGATGGCGAGTACGAACACTGGTTCACCATCAGCCCCAGGCACAGCGCTTACTTCAAGGTGCCGATCCGCACCAACCTGTGGTCCAAGGTCCGTGAAATGGCCAAACTGCTGAAAAAATCCGATCAACCCATTCCCTACCGTCTGGAAGGTGAGCTGGAAACCGGTATATTCATCGCCCACTACGTGCACCTGGCGCGCAATGGCGTGATAATCGCCGCCGATTTAATTCCGGAGCAACACCGATGACCCAGCAACCCCACGTCCACGGCCCTGACTGCAACCACGATCATGACCATCACCACCATGATCACGACCACGGCCATGTCCACGGTCCGAACTGCGGCCACGCTCACCAGGAACCGGTGCGCAACGCCCTGAAAGACGTCGGCCGCAACGATCCGTGCCCATGCGGCAACGGCAAAAAGTTCAAAAAGTGCCACGGCGCTTGATGCTTCGGGCGGATATCGATATCGCCTGTTGAAACGCCATCGTCGGAACGCCGCCCGGAGCAAGCTCGCTCCCACATTATTACGGTGGACACATTCCCCCTGTGGGAGCGGGCTTGCTCGCGAAGGCGTCGTGTCAGCCAGATTCATGCTGAATGACACACCGCTTTCGCGAGCAAGCCCGCTCCCACAGTTTTTTCAGTCAGCCGAGAAAATTGTTGCGCTACTAGTGACCGTCGCATACTCACCGTGCAAATTCCCCAGCGACATCCCATGCACCTCTTCAGCGCTATGGGCATGGCCGAAAAAATCAGCCTTGTCGAAGGTAAAGCACGCATCCTCGGCCACCCACGTATCAAACCCCAGGTTGCCCGCGGTACGCGCCGTGGATTCCACCGAGTTGTGGGTCGCGACACCGACGATGATCAACTGCCCGATCCCCACCTCGCGCAACTGCGCCTCCAGCCCCGTTGAACAAAACGCATCGGGCACTTGCTTCTGGATCAATCGTTCACCGGCCTTTGGCTGAAACCGTTCCTGAAACTCCACCCCCGACTGCTGCGGCCAGAACACTGAGTCCTCCGAACGGGACAGGTGTTGCACATGGATCACCGGCCGGGCGGTGCGCCGCCAATGGCCGAGCAACTCCAGCATGCGCGCTTCGGCCTGGGGGTTATTCCTGCGACCGAGCCCGGGATGCAGGATGCCTTTTTGTTGATCGATGATGATCAGTGCCGCGTTTGCCTTGAGCTCCATGCCGACTGTTCTCCTGGATTGTTGAGCGTGTCGCACTTCAACATCACCGATTACCGCTGGCAAGCCACTGTTGAGGCTGCGATCTTTGACAAATCCTGAAATAACCTCTTACCCCGCTTGCGCGGCCATCGCCTGCTCACTAACGTAGCGCCTTTATTGCGCCACCACCCCCGCAGGAGCTTTGCCATGGCCTCGCCAGCCCTTACTCATTTTCTACCCCGGTTCGGCGTTGCCGCAGCAGTGGCCGGTGTGTTGAGCCTGACCGGTTGTCAGAACTTCAACGCCCAGGACACCCTCCCGCCGACCTCCGGTGTACAGCCACTCAAGGGACTGGCGCAGAGCGTTTCGGTGCGTCGCAATGCCATGGGCATGCCACTGATCGAAAGCAACAGCTTCCACGACGCGCTGTTCACCCTCGGTTACGTACATGCCAGCGATCGCATCACCCAGATGGTCACCCTGCGCCTGCTGGCCCAGGGCCGTTTGGCCGAGATGCACGGTGCAGATCTGCTGGATGCCGACCGTTACATGCGGGCGGTCAACCTGAAGAAAAGTGCCGCCGAGTTGTACAAGGCTTCTTCGCCGCGCCTCAAGCGTTTCTTCGAAGTCTATGCACGCGGGGTCAACGCCTACCTGTTCCGCTACCGCGACAAACTGCCGGCGGATCTGACAGCCACCGGCTACAAGCCTGAATACTGGCAACCGGAAGATTCGGCGCTGATTTTCTGCCTGCTGAACTTCAGCCAGTCGACCAACCTGCCGGAAGAAATTTCCTCTCTGGTACTGGCCCAGACCGTCACCACCGACAAACTGGCGTGGCTGACGCCGTCGGCTCCCGACGAAAAACTGCCGGCCGCCGAAAGCGAAAAACTGCAAGGCATCAAGCTCAACGGGCAAGTACCGGGGCTGGCCGAACTCAGTAAGGCCACTGGCCAACTGTCGGACCTCAACCTGCTGGGCGCCACCTCGTCGAACAACTGGGCCATCGCCCCGCAACGCAGCCGCAGCGGCAAGAGCCTGCTGGCCAGTGACAGTCACGGTCCGCTGGGCGTGCCTTCCTTGTTCAGTTACGTGCAGATTCGCGCGCCAAAGTATCAGGCGTCCGGCGTGACCATCGCGGGCCTGCCGATGGTGCTTGGCGGTTTCAACGGCAAGGTGGCGTGGAGCATGACGTCCGTGATGGGCGACAACCAGGACCTGTTCCTGGAGAAGATCAAGCGCCAGGGCAACGGGCTCACCTACGAAAACGCCGGGAAGTGGCAACCGGCGATCGTGCGCAACGAAACCTATTTCGTCAAAGGCCAGCGGTCGATTCGCGAAGCGGTGTACGAAACCCGCCATGGCCCGCTGCTCAACAGTGCCCAGGGCACCACGCTGGTCAATGGTTTCGGCCTGGCCTTGCAGACGCCGAACTTCACCGACGACAAAACCCTGGACGCGTTCTTCGACCTGTCCCGCGCCCAGAGCGTCGAGAAAGCCTCGGATGCCAGCCGCGAAATCCGCGCCATTGCGCTGAACCTGGTGTTCGCCGATGCCAGCCACATCGGCTGGCAAGTCACCGGTCGTTACCCGAACCGTCGTGAAGGCGAAGGCCTGCTGCCCTCGCCGGGCTGGGAAGGTCGTTACGATTGGGACGGTTACGCCGACCCAATGCTGCACCCGTACGACCAGGACCCGGCTCAGGGTTGGCTCGGCACCGCCAACCAGCGAGTCATTCCCCATGGCTACGGCATGCAGCTGTCCAATTCATGGGCGGCTCCGGAGCGCGGCGAGCGCCTGGCCGAACTGGCCGGCGCAGGCAAACACGACAGCCGCAGCCTGATCGCCATGCAATACGACCAGACCACCAACTTCGCTGCCAAGCTGAAGAAAATGTTTGAAGCGCCGGGTATGGCCCAGCCGCTCAAACAAGCCATGGACGCCTTGCCGCCGGCCGATCGCGCCAAGGCACACGAAGCCTACAGCCGCTTGATGGCGTTCGACGGCAAGCTCGGCCCGGCCTCCACCGATGCGGCCATCTACGAACTGTTTCTGCAGGAAAGCACGCGGCAGATCTTCCTCGATGAACTGGGCCCGCAAAGCAGCCCGGCGTGGAAAGCCTTTGTCACCGACGGCAAGTTGTCCTACGCGGCCCAGGCCGATCACTTGCTCGGGCGTGAGGACAGCCCGTTCTGGGATGACGTGCGCACTGCACAGAAAGAAGACAAACCGGCCATCCTCGCTCGCAGCCTCGCCGCCGCAATCAGCGCCGGCGACAGCCAGTTGGGCGGTGATCACAAAGCCTGGCAGTGGGGCAAACTGCATCGCTATGAATGGAAAAACAGCAGCGGCCAGACCGTACGCGGCCCCCTGCCGGCCGGCGGCGATCACACCACCCTCAACACCGCCGCCTTCGCCTGGGGCCAGGACTTCAACACCACGCTGGCGCCAGCCATGCGCTTTATCGTCGACTTCGGCCAGTCCGAACCGCTGATGGCGCAGAACGGCACCGGTCAGTCCGGCAACCCGGCCAGCCCGAACTACCTCAACAGCATCGAGCCGTGGCTCAAGGGCCAGTACATGAGCCTGCCGATGCAGCCGCAGAACTTCGACAACGCCTATGGCAAGGCGCGGTTGACGTTGACACCAGGAAAGTAACCCAGCCCTTTACTTGCTCGCGATGGCGGTCCGACATTCAACATAGAGGTTGAATGTCGGACCGCCATCGCCGTTGCGCTGATGCAAGGACAAGTCGTGTCGACGAGGTGGAGAGACTGGCACCCCGCTCAGTCAAACGGTTTTTTGTGGCGAGATGATTTGGTGCACCCATTTCCCTGCGCCCGTTTTCGTGCATAAATCTGTCTCCGGCCATTTCCAAGCACCTTTTAAAACGCTTGTTCGGCACTCTGGTTCGGAAATTGCTACTTTCAACAGGTCTTACGCTTTCCAGTAACAATAATTCTGCGCCACAAGCGCTCATATTGGTTTTTAGGGATTGAATAATGAAAAAAGCATTGCTGACCCTTTCTGCACTGGCGTTGTGCATGGCTGCTGGCTCCGCCATGGCGAAGGAATACAAAGAACTGCGTTTCGGCGTTGACCCTTCCTACGCACCGTTCGAATCGAAAGCGGCCGATGGCAGCCTGGTAGGTTTTGACATCGATCTGGGCAACGCGATCTGCGCCGAACTGAAGGTCAAGTGCAAATGGGTCGAAAGCGATTTCGACGGCATGATTCCGGGTCTCAAAGCCAATAAATTCGACGGTGTGATCTCGTCGATGACCGTTACCGAAGCCCGCGAAAAAGTCATCGACTTCTCCAGCGAACTGTTCTCCGGCCCAACCGCCTACGTATCCAAGAAAGGTTCTGGCGTGACTGAAGACGTCGCCTCGCTCAAGGGCAAGACCGTCGGCTACGAACAAGGCACCATTCAGGAAGCCTATGCCAAAGCCGTTCTGGACAAGGCCGGCGTGAAAACCCAGGCCTACGCCAACCAGGATCAGGTCTACGCCGACTTGACTTCCGGTCGTCTCGACGCAGGCATTCAGGACATGCTGCAAGCCGAACTGGGCTTCCTGAAGTCGCCACAGGGCGCCGACTACGATGTCAGCAAGCCGGTCGACAACGCTTTGCTGCCATCCAAGACAGCCATCGGCATTAAGAAAGGTAACACCGAGCTGAAAGCACTTTTGGATAAAGGTATCAAAGCGTTACACGATGATGGCACCTACGCCACCATTCAGAAGAAACACTTTGGCGATCTGAATCTGTACAGCGGCAAATAATGCCCGGCGCCCATCTCTCGATGGGCGCTTTTTTCATCCGATCAGGTTGCTGATTTATGTTCGAAAACCTATTAGAAAATCTGGGGCTCTCTGCCTTCAGCCTCAAGGGCTTCGGTCCGCTGCTGATGGAAGGCACCTGGATGACGATCAAGTTGTCGGCGTTGTCGCTGTTGGTGGCCGTGTTGCTCGGGCTGCTCGGCGCCAGTGCCAAGCTGTCAAAAGTCAAACTGATGCGCGTGCCTGCCCAGCTCTACACCACACTCATTCGCGGCGTTCCGGACCTGGTCCTGATGCTGCTGATCTTCTACAGCCTGCAAACCTGGCTAACGTCGCTTACCGATTACATGGAATGGGAATACATCGAGATCAACCCATTCAGTGCCGGGGTCATTACCCTGGGCTTCATCTACGGTGCGTACTTCACCGAAACCTTCCGTGGCGCTATCCTCGCCGTCCCACGGGGTCAGGTCGAAGCGGCCACCGCCTATGGCCTCAAGCGCGGCCAGCGTTTCTGGATCGTGGTGTTCCCGCAGATGATGCGTTATGCCCTGCCGGGTATCGGCAACAACTGGATGGTGATGCTCAAGGCCACGGCCCTGGTGTCGATCATCGGCCTCGCCGACCTGGTCAAGGCCGCCCAGGACGCCGGTAAGAGTACCTATCAGCTGTTTTATTTCCTGGTGCTTGCCGCGTTGATTTACCTGGTGATCACCAGCGCATCCAACTTCATCCTGCGCTGGCTCGAACGTCGTTACTCCGCCGGGACCCGAGAGGCCGTACGATGATCGAACTCCTGCAGGAATACTGGAAACCCTTCCTCTATAGCGACGGCAACAACATCACCGGCCTGGCCATGACGATGTGGCTGCTCAGCGCTTCGATCTTCATCGGTTTTATCGTGTCGATCCCGCTGTCCATCGCCCGCGTATCGCCGCACTTCTACATCCGTTGGCCGGTGCAGTTCTATACCTACCTGTTCCGTGGCACGCCGCTCTATATCCAGTTGCTGATCTGTTACACGGGGATCTACAGCCTGGCCGCCATTCGGGCCCAGCCGGCACTGGACGCATTCTTTCGCGATGCGATGAACTGCACGATCCTGGCCTTCGCCCTGAACACCTGCGCCTACACCACGGAGATCTTCGCCGGGGCCATTCGCAGCATGAACCACGGTGAAGTCGAAGCGGCCAAGGCTTACGGCCTGACCGGCTGGAAGCTGTATGCCTACGTGATCATGCCGTCGGCCTTGCGTCGCTCGTTGCCGTACTACAGCAACGAAGTGATCCTGATGCTGCACTCGACCACCGTGGCCTTCACCGCGACCATCCCCGACATCCTGAAAGTCGCGCGGGACGCCAACTCGGCGACCTTCCTGACCTTCCAGTCGTTCGGCATCGCCGCGCTGATCTACCTGACCGTCACTTTTGCGCTGGTCGGCCTGTTCCGCCTTGCCGAACGCCGATGGCTGGCCTTCCTCGGGCCGTCCCACTAGGACTCAACCAGCTTCAGGAAACAACAGATGCGCCACCAGAAACATGACCTGCTGGCCCCGTTGCCGGGGACCGCACGACAGATCCACAGTTTTCACTTCGGCCCACAACCGGCCAACGGCAAGATCTACATCCAGGCCTCCCTGCACGCCGACGAAATGCCCGGCATGCTGGTGGCCTGGCACCTCAAGCAACGCCTGGCGGAGCTGGAAGCCGCCGGTCGCCTGCGCAGCGAAATCGTGCTGGTGCCCGTCGCCAACCCGGTGGGCCTGGAACAGGTACTGATGGATGTGCCGCTGGGTCGCTACGAGCTGGAAAGCGGCCAGAACTTCAACCGCTGGTTCGTCGACCTCAGTGAAGAAGTCGGCAACGCGATCGAGGGCAAGCTCGGTGACGATCCGCAGCACAACCAGCAACTGATCCGCAGCAGCCTGCGCGAGGCGCTGGCCCGGCAGACTGCCGACACCCAATTGCAATCCCAGCGCCTGGCCCTGCAACGATTGGCCTGCGACGCCGACATGGTGCTCGATCTGCATTGCGATTTCGAAGCGGTCGCCCACCTCTACACCACACCTGAAGCCTGGCCGCAGGTCGAGCCGCTGGCCCGCTACATCGGCGCCGAAGCCAGCCTGCTGGCAACCGATTCGGGTGGCCAGTCGTTCGACGAATGCTTCACCCTGCTCTGGTGGCAGTTGAAGGAGCGCTTCGGCGAGCACTTCGACATTCCGCCAGGCAGTTTTTCGGTGACCGTCGAACTGCGCGGCCAGGGCGACGTCAACCACCCGCTCGCCAGCCTGGATTGCCAGGCGCTGATCGATTACCTGATCCATTTCGGCGCAATCGCCGGCGAACCCTCGCCCCTGCCCGAGCTGCCCTACCCGGCCACACCACTGGCCGGTGTTGAGCCGGTGGCCACGCCGGTAGGCGGGCTGCTGGTGTTCACCGCATTACCGGGTCAATACCTGGAAGCCGGGCAACTGATCGCCGAGATCATTGATCCGGTCAACGATCTGGTCACTCCCGTTCATTGCGCCACAGCCGGGCTGATGTATGCCCGCTCGCTGCGCCGCATGGCCACTGCCGGCATGGTGATCGCCCACGTCGCGGGCACCGAAGCCTATCGCAGCGGCTATCTACTTTCGCCTTGAGGATGCACGCCCCATGTACAAATTGACCATCGAAGGCCTGCATAAAAGCTACGGCGACCATGAAGTCCTCAAAGGTGTTTCGCTCAAGGCCAAGACCGGCGACGTCATCAGCCTGATCGGCGCCAGCGGCTCGGGTAAAAGTACCTTTCTGCGCTGCATCAACTTCCTGGAACAACCCAACGACGGCGCCATGAGCCTCGACGGGCAGAACATCCGCATGATCAAGGATCGTCACGGCATGCACGTGGCCGACGCCGATGAACTGCAGCGGATTCGCACCCGCCTGGCCATGGTGTTCCAGCATTTCAACCTGTGGAGCCACATGACGGTGCTGGAAAACATCACCATGGCGCCGCGCCGGGTGCTGGGCTGCGACAGGAAAGAAGCCGAGGACCGCGCCCGGCGCTACCTCGACAAGGTGGGGCTGGCTTCCCGCGTGGCTGACCAATACCCGGCCTTCCTGTCCGGCGGCCAGCAACAACGGGTAGCGATTGCCCGCGCACTGGCCATGGAACCGGAAGTCATGCTGTTCGACGAACCGACCTCGGCACTGGACCCGGAATTGGTGGGTGAAGTGCTCAAGGTGATCCAGGGCCTGGCCGAAGAAGGCCGGACCATGATCATGGTGACCCACGAAATGAGCTTCGCCCGCAAAGTGTCGAGCCAGGTGCTGTTTCTGCACAAGGGCCTGGTGGAGGAAGAAGGCGCACCGGAAGAGGTGCTGGGCAATCCGAAAAGCGAGCGGTTGAAGCAGTTCCTCAGTGGCAACCTGAAATAACGTCTACAGAAAAAACTGTGGGAGCGGGCTTGCTCGCGAATGCGGAGTATCAGTGGCATTCATGCCGACTGACACACCGCCTTCGCGAGCAAGCCCGCTCCCACTTTTTTTGATCTGTAGTGCCTGGACTATCAGACGACAGGCGCAGGCGGTGGCTCATCCGGCAAAGTAGGTTCACCAGGCTCCATCGGCTCTTCGTTCGGGGTATCAGGATCAGGCTGACCGGGAATGCCCCCTGCCATGCTGACGGGCGGGTGTGCCAACAGGGACCAGGCCAGAACGCCAACCTGATTGGGTTCAAGTCTTGCCAGTTCGGCACTGATTCGCGGATCGATCTTCATTCGGCACTCCTGAGCGATGGCCCGACCCGCCTTGCGCGGATCGGAACAGTACACCCCATAGAGTGTACGCCCGCTCAGGAATTCCCGACATTTGTCAGACGGTTGACTCAGGTGCGCGGCAGGGTCACGCCACGCTGGCCCTGATACTTGCCGCCACGGTCCTTGTAGGAAACTTCACATTCTTCGTCAGACTCAAGGAACAGCATCTGCGCCACGCCTTCGTTCGCGTAGATTTTCGCCGGCAGATTGGTGGTGTTGGAGAACTCCAGGGTCACGTGGCCTTCCCACTCAGGCTCGAGCGGCGTGACGTTGACGATGATGCCGCAGCGCGCGTAGGTGCTTTTACCCAGGCAAATGGTCAAAACGTTACGCGGAATGCGAAAGTACTCGACGGTGCTGGCCAGGGCGAAGGAGTTCGGCGGAATGATGCACACGTCGCTGTGGATGTCGACGAAGCTGCCGGCATCGAAGTTCTTCGGGTCGACGATGGCCGAATTGATGTTGGTGAACACCTTGAAATGATTGGTGCAACGCACATCGTAGCCATAGCTCGACACGCCGTAGGAGATCACACGGCTATCGTCGCTGCCACGCATCTGGCGCTCGACGAAAGGCTCGATCATGCCGTGTTCCTGCGCCATGCGGCGAATCCACTTGTCCGATTTGATGCTCATGGCGGGTGTCCTGAATAGCGAGGTCGAAAAATTCTGTCCGGCATCTTACCGGGCGCGCCGCCGGGTTCAAAGTCCGCGGTGCAATTCTCGCCGAACAGGCAGGAATTACCTGCTCTGGCGACGAACCGTCACACCGCCGATCCTTAAAACAGAGAAACCTTCGCAAGAAGCATTGGCACGTCCCGGAAAAAGGGTTAAGGTGGCGTCACTGTGCTGCTTGTGTCACTGAGAATCTCTACACGATATGTTGAATTTCGATCCAACCATCTACAAGAATTTTTCCTGCTCTTTGCACTCAGTCTCGGCCAGGGTTCTTCCTGAGTCGCAGTTATCTTTGTTCAAGGAGTTACACCATGTCTAATCGCCAAACCGGTACCGTTAAGTGGTTCAACGATGAAAAAGGCTTCGGCTTCATCACTCCACAATCCGGTGACGACCTGTTCGTTCACTTCAAAGCTATCCAGTCCGACGGCTTCAAAAGCCTGAAAGAAGGCCAACAGGTTTCTTTCATCGCTACCCGCGGTCAGAAAGGCATGCAAGCTGAAGAAGTTCAAGTTATCTAACTTGTACTTGCTTTAGTAAAAAGCCCCGCCCTCAACAGCGGGGCTTTTTTGTGGGCGGGTGTTTTGTCCACGCAAAAAAGATCGCCGCCTTCGACAGCTCCCGGGTAGACCCTCCAGGAGCTGTCGAAGGCGGCGATCTTTTGATGCTCTTACCAGGTCACGCCAAACCCTGCGGTGTAGCGTGTCTTGTCCAGATCCGAATCGTCAGTGCCGCTGATGATGTCGCGCTCTGCCTTCATGTTCAGCGAAGCCCAGTCAGCCACCTTGTAGCGCAACCCCATTTCGGCATCGAGCGCGTAGTCGGCCACACCCGACAGCGGCTTGCCAACCTCGCCACTGGTGAAGAATTCGACACGCTTGCCGACCAGGTAACGGTTGTAGTCCCACGTCATGGCCAGGGCGTAGAAATTGTCCTTGCTGCCATCGGAGAATTCATAGTCCGTGCGGTTGATCAGCGAGCCCAGGGAGAACGCCCCGAGTTCGTTATCCCAGAACTGATAGCCGGGACCGGTACCGACCGTGCGTTGGCGGGAAAGATCCTCGACCTTGTCGCGCTTGTAGACCAGACGCCCTTGCCAGAACCATTGCTCGGTCAGGAATCGGTCGATGGAGTACTCGGCCCTCCAGTTGTCCGTGGTCACCACGTCGTCCTGGAACTCACGGTTGTATTCACCTTCAGCGGTGTGCCGCCAGCGACCGTGTCGCGCACTGGTCTTGAAATCGATGTCGTAGTCATCGGTGTCGTTTTCCGCCCGCTGGTAATCCAGCGCGATATCGACGTTGCCTTTCCACACCAGATCCTCGACCACAGGTTTTGGCTTGAGGATCTGCTGGATGCTCGCCAGCTCGACCGTCTTCGGTGCATCGCCGTTGGCCAGCGTAACCTTGCCGGCGTCCGCCGCTTTCAGCGATTTGGCTTTCTCGCCACTGTAGGCATCCTGCTTGACCAGCAACTCTTGATCGCTGTCCAGGGTCTTGACCTGTTTCCAGTCGATCGTCACCGCACCGGCGTACTCGGTCTGGATCAGCAGCTTGCCGCCATCGAACAGCGTGATCTCGCCGCTCAGCTTGTCACCGTTCTTCAACCACACGGTATCGGCCAGCAAGGGAGGGGATGCGCCAAGGACGGCGAGACACAGCAGGGATCTGGACAACATAAACAAAATACAGGCTCAGGCTTGCGAGAAAAGTCGGCATTATCCGTGGGAACAAGGCCCTGACAAGGACTGACCCGACTATTTCTGTTGAGTTCATTTCTCAACTTCCTGCGAAGGAATTACTCTAAAGATTGTAAAGCAAACCTTTCAGGACTGACGGACGTGACCGATCCAACCGATGAACCCGAGAGTGCAGCGCAAATCCGACGCACGGTGCTGTATTTGACGCTGGCACAGGTACCCGCGGGCAAAGTCGTCAGCTACGGCCAACTGGCAGAGCTTGCAGGACTGGGTCGCGCCGCCCGCTGGGTCGGGCGCACCCTCAGTCAACTGCCTGGCGACAGCAAGCTGCCCTGGCATCGTGTTCTGGCCGCAAACGGGCGTATCAGCCTGCCGGCGGGCAGCCCTTCGGGTGATGAGCAGCGCGCACGATTACGCATGGAAGGCATCAGTATCCTGAATAATCGTGTTGATATTCAGCGCCATGGCTGGCGTCCGGTAGAGCACAGCGGTTAGAGTGCGCGCTTTGTTTCCGTATTTCTTGAGGCAGACTCCAGCCCATGCCCCGTAAAACCTGGCGCGCCGCGCTCGCCGCTTATGCCAGCCCCTCGACACTCGTGCTGTTGCTGCTTGGTTTCGCCGCCGGCTTGCCCTACATGCTGGTGTTTTCGACACTTTCAGTCTGGCTGCGTGAAGCTGGCGTGGCGCGTGAAACCATTGGCTATGCAAGCCTGATCGGCCTGGCGTATGCCTTCAAATGGGTCTGGTCACCCTTGCTCGACCAATGGCGACTGCCATTGCTCGGCAAACTCGGTCGACGACGATCCTGGCTCGTGCTGTCCCAGGCACTGGTCATCCTTGGCCTGATCGGGATGGGTTTCTGCGACCCGCAAAAGCATTTGTCCTGGCTGATCGCCATTGCCGTCGTCGTCGCTTTCGCATCAGCGACGCAGGACATCGCGGTCGACGCTTACCGCCTGGAAATCGCCGAAGACAATCGTCAGGCCGCACTGGCCGCCAGCTACATGTCCGGTTACCGGGTCGCTGCGCTGCTGGCTACCGCAGGTGCGCTCTACTTCGCCGAAGGCTTTGGCTCCACCGGCTTCAACTACAAGCATTCGGCCTGGGCCGGCACCTACATCCTGTTCGGCGCCCTGATGGTCCCGGCACTGCTGACCAGCATGTTCATGCGCGAACCGCCGGTCCCGTTGCGCACGCAACTGCAGGCCGGGCGCTACAGCTTCGTGCATCAACTGGCCTCAGTGTTCGTGCTGATCATTTTGCTGGTGTCCGTGCCGGCCATGTTCACCCAGCTCTATAACACCGACTTTGCCAGCGTATTGTTCGAAGGCGTGAGCCCGCTCGACCTGCTGCTCGAAGACCGCGCCTTCCTGCGGGCCATCCTCTATATCACGCTCACCGCCCTGTGCCTCTCGGCCATGGGCCGTCGCGGCCTGGCGCCTGTGCTGACACCGGTCAACGACTTCATCCTGCGATACCGCTGGCAAGCGCTGCTGCTGCTCGGCCTGATCGCCACCTATCGGATGTCCGATACGGTCATGGGTGTGATGGCAAACGTGTTCTACATCGACCAGGGTTTCACCAAGGACCAGATCGCCAGCGTCAGCAAAATCTTCGGCCTGATCATGACCCTGGTCGGCGCCGGCATGGGCGGCCTGCTGATCGTGCGTTTCGGCATCCTGCCGATCCTGTTCATCGGCGGTGTCGCGTCCGCGGCGACCAACATCCTGTTCCTGATGCTCGCCGACATGGGCCCCAACCTGAACATGCTGGTGCTGACCATCTCCCTGGACAACTTCAGCTCGGGCCTGGCGACCTCGGCGTTCGTCGCCTACCTGTCGAGCCTGACCAACCTCAAGTTCTCCGCCACCCAATACGCCCTGCTCAGCTCGATCATGCTGTTGCTGCCACGCCTGATCGGCGGCTACTCCGGAGTCATGGTGGAGAAATTCGGTTACCATGACTTCTTCCTGATCACCGCCCTGCTAGGCGTCCCGACCCTGCTGTTGATTGCCTTGCACTGGTTCCAGGAGAACCGCCGTGAAGGCCCGACACCGACACCGGAACCGGTGCAGACTCCGATCGCCGAAGAGTCGTAGACTCTTACCCAGGAAGAATCGCGGAGGGTCGAGTGAATCGTGCCCTCCCGCCACACCAGCGACCGCACGCCTGTACGCCAGCGGATCTCGCCCGTACAATGCTCCGTCATTTCTCGTCATCAGCAATCGATAACGGCCAACCATGCGCACCAGTCAATTTTTGCTCGCCACACAAAAAGAAACGCCTTCCGACGCGGTCGTGATCAGCCACCAGCTGATGCTGCGCGCCGGCATGATCCGCAAACTCGCCTCGGGCCTGTACACCTGGCTGCCGATGGGCTTGCGGGTAATGCGCAAGGTCGAAGCCGTCGTTCGTGAAGAAATGAACGCCGCCGGCTCTCTCGAAGTGTTGATGCCGAGCACGCAACCGGCTGAGCTGTGGCAGGAATCCGGGCGCTGGGAAGAGTACGGCCCTGAATTGCTGCGCTTCAAGGATCGCCACGGTCGCGACTTCTGCGCAGGCCCGACCCACGAAGAAGTCATCACCGACCTGATGCGCAACGAATTGAGCAGCTACAAGCAGCTGCCGATCAACCTGTACCAGATCCAGACCAAATTCCGTGACGAAATCCGCCCACGCTTCGGCTTGATGCGCGGCCGCGAATTCATCATGAAGGACGCCTATTCGTTCCACGCTGACCAGCCTTCGCTGCAGGTCACCTACGACCGCATGCACCAGGCTTATTGCAACGTGTTCACCCGTCTGGGCCTGAAGTTCCGTCCTGTTGAAGCCGACAACGGCTCCATCGGCGGTGCCGGTTCCCACGAGTTCCACGTACTGGCCGAATCCGGTGAAGACGACATCGTGTTCAGCAACGGCTCCGACTACGCCGCCAACATCGAAAAAGCCGAAGCCGTGCCGCGCGAAACATCGCGTGCCGCTCCGACCGAAGAACTGCGTCTGGTCGATACCCCGAACGCCAAGACCATTGCGCAACTGGTCGAAGGCTTCAACCTGCCGATCGAGAAAACCATCAAGACCCTGGTGGTGCACGCCGAAGAGAAAGGCAAGCTGATTGCCCTGATCATCCGTGGCGACCATGAGTTGAACGAAATCAAGGCCGCCAACCAGCCTGGCGTTGCCAGCCCTCTGGTCATGGCATCCGAAAGCGAGCTGCGCGAGGCCATTGGTGCCGGCGCCGGTTCCCTCGGCCCGTTGAACCTGCCGCTGCCAATCATCATCGACCGTTCGGTCGAGCTGATGAGCGACTTCGGCATCGGTGCCAACATTGACGACAAACACTACTTCGGCGTGAACTGGGAGCGCGATCTGCCTGTTCCGACCGTTGCCGACCTGCGCAACGTCGTGGCCGGCGACCCGAGCCCGGACGGCAAGGGCACCCTGGAGATCAAGCGCGGCATCGAAGTCGGGCACATCTTCCAGCTGGGCAACAAGTACAGCAAAGCGATGAAGTGCGAAGTGCTGGGCGAAAACGGCAAGCCGGTCACCCTGGAAATGGGTTGCTACGGCATCGGCGTGTCCCGCGTGGTGGCAGCTGCCATCGAGCAGAACAACGACGAAAACGGGATCATCTGGAGCGACACCCTCGCTCCGTTCCAGATCGCCCTGGTGCCGCTGCGCTACGAAACCGAGCAGGTTCGCGAAGCCACCGACAAGCTGTACGCGGAACTCACCGCTGCCGGGTTCGAAGTGCTGCTGGACGACCGCGACAAGAAAACCAGCCCGGGCATCAAGTTCGCGGACATGGAACTGATCGGCATTCCACACCGGATCGTCGTCAGCGACCGCGGCCTGGCCGAAGGCAACCTGGAATACAAGAGCCGTACCGAGGCCGACGCACAAGCACTGCCGGTCGCCGACGTACTGTCCTTCCTTCAGGCCCGCATCCGCCGCTGATAGCAGATATAGAGACGTCATGTTCAAGCGAAACACCTTAGGCCTCGGTGGTGCCGCCTTGTGCGGCGCCCTGCTGGTCAGCGGCTGTGCCAATCACATGTCACAACGCAGCGAGCACGAGGAACGGGTCGAGCGCAAATTGCTCGATCACAGCCTGCAGATCGATGTCGGTGAGCCCAAGGTGCTTGAGCTGCCGCAACGGCGGGTGAAAATCCACGAGCAGAAGACCTTCGAAGTCACCGAGTACGAAGTCACTCGTCACTACGACCGCTATACGCCGTACCAACCCTGGCGGGAGATCTACGAAATCCCGCTGGGCGCGGTGGCCGTGGTGGCGGGTGTCGGTGCCAACGTGGTCAATGTGTTCGCCCTCGGCAACCTGCCGGACAGCGTGACCAAGGACTGGCTGAGCTACGGTTTCGCCGGGCTCAACCCGCTCATGAATGTGCAGTCCCATGGTCGCGCGCAGCAGAACCTGGCCGGCATTGACGAAGTCCAGCGCGACAAGCGCACGGAGTACTCAAGCCTGCCCTGGAGCGAGCGCCCGGTCGAGGTCAAGGCCGGTAAGGAAACCTTCGAACTGACCACCGACAAAAACGGCGTGTTGCGCCTGAATCTGTTGGACAACCCGTTCGCCGAACATGACATCAATCATCTGAGCCGGCTGCTGATTCGTGTCGAGGATGCCCAGGACGACGTACACAGCGACTCCTCGCTGGCCGTCAGCAGCACCTTGCGCAGCAAGCTCTATGAGGCCCACGGGCTGATTTATGACGATCTCGAAGGCGACGAAGTCAGTCAGTGGGTCCACCGGGTCAAGCGCCTGTCGGAGCTTGGTCTTGAAGAAGAAGCCAGCGAACTGGAACAGAGCCTGATCGAACTGACGCGCAATGATCCCGAATTGCAGACCGAATTCCTGAAGTCACTGGCCCGCAATGGCGAGCGACTGGTGGCGAATCCGGGACTCAATTAACCAAAAGATCGCAGCCTGCGGCAGCTCCTACAACAGATCGCGTTCTTCTGTAGGAGCTGCCGCAGGCTGCGATCTTTTATGCTTCAGGCCTACCGCTCAAACAACTCCATCTGCTCGAACCCGCCCCGCAAGTCCTCCAGCCGCACGCCTACCCCCAACAACCGCACCGGCTTACCGCCGCGATTGAAGGCCTGGGTCAGCATCAACTGATAACTTCCCAGATCCCGCCCTGCCCCGGCCTGCTCCAATGTAGTCTGGGTGAAGTCGTGAAACTTCACTTTGACGAATGGCTTGCCCGGACGGTAGCTGCTGTCGATTCGCGCCATGCGACCGGCCAGGGTCTCCAGCAGCTCGGGCAACTTGTCCAGGCAACTCTTCAGGTCCGGCAGGTCAACGTCGTAGGTATTTTCAACACTGATCGACTGACGACGACTGTCGTTGTGCACTGCACGCTCATCGATCCCACGGGCCAGGCTCCAGAGTCGCTCGCCAAAGCTGCCGAACTCACGCACCAACGCCAACTTGTCCCACTCGCGCAATTGCAGGCAATCGGTGATGCCCAGCTTGCCGAGCTTGTCGGCGGTGACTTTGCCGACCCCGTGCAACTTGCTCACCGGCAAACCGCTGACAAAGTCCTCGACCTGGTCCGGAGTGATGACAAACAGGCCGTTGGGCTTTTTCCAGTCACTGGCGATCTTGGCCAGAAACTTGTTCGGCGCCACGCCCGCCGACACGGTGATATGCAACTGATTGGAGACGCGGCGCCGGATGTCCTGGGCGATTCGCGTTGCACTGCCAGCAAAATGCGCGCTGTCCGACACATCAAGGTACGCCTCATCGAGCGAGAGCGGCTCGATGATCTCGGTGTAATCGCGAAAGATCGTGTGAATTTCCCTGGACGCTTCTCTATAGGCATCCATGCGTGGCTTGACGATGGTCAGGTCCGGGCACAGCTTCAAGGCATGTCCGGAGGACATCGCCGAACGCACCCCGTACGCTCGTGCCTCGTAATTGCAGGTGGCGATCACCCCACGCCGGTCCGCCGATCCGCCTACCGCCAGTGGCTTACCGGCGAGGCGTGGGTCGTCGCGCATCTCGATGGCGGCATAGAAGCAGTCACAATCGACGTGGATGATCTTGCGTTGGGTCATAGCAAAGCCGTGTTCATGGCAAAGAAAAGGCGTCATGGCGTGCCGGACAAACAGTATCTCACCGACACCTGTATATAGCACCAGTAGTCTGAATGTTCTTTTCCAATCGTAGGAAGAGTCGATTATGAATTTATTTTTTCAATCGAAAAATCACTTCCAATAGACCCACAGGCCTTACCCCGCCTGCCTCACAGACCGCCCGGCCTCTACTTTTTAACGCTAACCGATTGAACAGGAAGAGGTTTTATCGGAATTTGAGGTTGACACCCGAACGCATCTCTATAGAATGAGCCCCACAGACGCGGGATGGAGCAGTCTGGTAGCTCGTCGGGCTCATAACCCGAAGGTCGTCGGTTCAAATCCGGCTCCCGCAACCAAACATCAAGAAAGGCTACTCGAAAGAGTGGCCTTTTTTGTGCGCGCTCGTTTTGTAGCACCGAACGACGAAACAACGCCTGGACGCTCAACCAGACCGAAACCGGAAATCGTTCTGATTCCGAAACTTAGGCCACCCCTGCGACCGTTTGACGCGATTCAACATTTATTTGACCTGCTTCAGGATTAACGGTTGACACCCCGGCGTATCTCTATAGAATGCCGCCACACAGACGCGGGATGGAGCAGTCTGGTAGCTCGTCGGGCTCATAACCCGAAGGTCGTCGGTTCAAATCCGGCTCCCGCAACCAAACATCAAAAAAGGCTACTCGAAAGAGTGGCCTTTTTTGTATCTGTTGAAAAAGTCCTTTCGCAACAATGACCTGCCACTGTGTAGCAAGCCGTTCGGGGAGCCCCGATGCGCCGGGTTCAGACTATGCTCAATCACAGGCTGAAGCCTTCACGACTGATGAGGCGCCATCCCTGCTGCCGGGTGATAGGCGTTAATATTTGTGATTATTTTTTTCTACAGGGATTGGTAACTTGGCTGGATACCTCCATCCTGTCGCGCACAATCCAAGAGGTGATTGATGCGCGCCAACTCGTCTGATTCACAAGACACTGTCACAGCGACACAACCGATCAATGCCGAGCGCCTGCGCCTGCTTGATCGATTGAGCAAGTACCGTCAACCCATCGGTCTGGCGATCACACTGCTGCTGTTCGCGATCGCGCTGATTGCCTGTCGCCACCTGTTGAGCGAACTCGACCTTGACGCGCTTCACGACTCGATCCTCGAGGTTCCAAAACCTGCCTTGATGGGCGCACTGGGCGCAACCATGGTGGGCTTCATCATTCTGCTCGGCTACGAATGGTCGGCCAGCCGCTATGCCGAAGTGAACCTGGCACCGCGCACGTTGGCGCTTGGCGGCTTCACGGCCTTCGCCATCGGCAACGCCATCGGTCTTTCAATGTTGTCGGGCGGCTCGGTTCGCTATCGCCTCTATGCCCGCCATGGCCTGGGAGCGGCTGAAGTCGCCCGCATGACGTTGTTCGCCAGCCTCTCGCTGGGTTGCGCCCTGCCACCGCTGGCCGCCCTGGCGACGCTCAGTGACCTGCCAGCGGCGTCCTCCGCCCTGGGACTCTCCGAGACGTTGCTGGGCGTGGTGGCGACCGCCGTGCTCGTGCTGTTTTCCGTGTTGACCATCGGTATCTACCGTCGTCGGCTGCCGGATCAGCCTTACCCGGACAACTTGCTGGTCAGGGTCGGGCGCCGCACCTTGCGCCTGCCCGGGCGTCGCCTGACCTTCCTGCAATTGGTCATCACCGCCCTGGACGTAGCGGCCGCCGCTACCGTGCTCTATCTGCTGCTGCCGGAAACGCCACCCTTCGGTGCGTTCCTTCTGGTTTACCTGCTGGCCCTGGCCGCTGGCGTGCTCAGTCATGTGCCGGGCGGTGTCGGGGTGTTCGAGGCGATCTTGCTGGCGGCCTTTTCCGACACCCTGGGTGCTGCGCCACTGGCGGCCGCCCTGCTGCTCTATCGCTTGATCTACGTGGTCCTGCCCTTGCTGGTGGCCTGCCTGCTGTTGTTGGTCAACGAAGGTCAGCGCCTGTTCCAGACACGCCAGACATTGCGCGCGGCCTCGGGCCTGGCGGCGCCGATACTGGCGGTGCTGGTGTTCCTGTCCGGTGTTGTCCTGCTGTTCTCCGGCGCCACCCCGGAAATCGATACCCGCCTGGAACACATCGGTTTTCTGATCCCCCATCGACTGGTCGATGCTTCGCACTTCGGCGCCAGCCTGGTCGGCGTGCTTTGCCTGCTACTGGCCCAGGGCCTTCGCCGCCGGCTGTCGGCCGCGTGGATGCTGACCACCATTCTGTTGCTGGTCGGCGCCCTGCTCTCGCTGCTCAAAGGCTTCGACTGGGAAGAAGCCAGCCTGATGGTGCTGACGGCTAGCCTGCTGGGGGTATTCCGCCGCTCGTTCTATCGCCCCAGCCGCCTGACCGAATTGCCGTTCTCGCCGCTTTATCTGGTGGCCAGCCTGTGCGTACTCGGTGCGTCGATGTGGCTGCTGCTGTTCGCCTACCAGGACGTTCCGTACAGCCACCAACTCTGGTGGCAGTTCACCCTCGACGCTGACGCCCCTCGCGGCCTGCGCTCGCTGCTCGGGGCTGCCGTGCTACTGGTGGTGGTGTCCCTGACCTGGTTGTTGCGCACCGCGCGCCCGGTCATTCACCTGCCCACGCCCGACGAACTGGAGCGCGCCAGCAAGATCCTCATGGCATCGGCCCAACCGGATGGCGGCCTGGCACTGACCGGTGACAAGGCGCTGCTGTTTCACCCCAATGACGAAGCCTTCCTGATGTACGCCCGTCGCGGCCGCAGCCTGGTGGCACTGTATGACCCGATCGGCCCGGGCCAGCAAAGGGCGGAAATGATCTGGCAGTTCCGCGACCTGTGCGACATCCACCATGCCCGTCCCGTGTTCTATCAAGTGCGCGCCGAGAACCTGCCGTACTACATGGACATCGGCCTGACCGCGATCAAGCTCGGCGAAGAAGCCCGGGTCGACCTCAAGCGTTTTGATCTCGAGGCCAAGGGCAAGGAGATGAAGGACCTGCGCTACACCTGGAACCGTGGCACCCGTGACGGCCTGTCCCTGGAAATCCATGAGCCGGGCCAAGCGCCTATGGACGAGCTCAAGGTGATTTCCGATGCCTGGCTGACCGGCAAGAACGTCCGGGAGAAAGGCTTCTCGCTGGGTCGCTTCAGCGATGACTACCTCAAGCATTTCCGCATCGCGGTGATTCGTTTCGAAGGACGCCCGGTGGCGTTCGCCAACCTGCTCGAGACCTACGGCCATGACCTGGCCAGCCTCGACTTGATGCGCGCGCACCCGGATGCCCCGAAGCTGACCATGGAGTTCATGATGGTCGGCCTGATTCAACATTATAAAAACCATGGATACGCGCGTTTCAGCCTGGGCATGGTGCCGCTGTCGGGGTTGCAACCCCGTCGTGGCGCACCACTTACCCAGCGCCTGGGCTCGATGGTATTCCGCCGTGGTGAGCAGCTGTACAACTTCCAGGGCTTGCGCCGCTTCAAAGACAAGTTCCAGCCTGATTGGGAACCCCGTTATATGGCCGTGCCCGCCGGACTCGATCCGCTGGTTGCGCTGGCCGACACTGCCGCCCTGATCGCGGGCGGCTTGACCGGATTGGTGAAACGCTGATGATTCAACGCTCCTTGCGGTATGTATTGGGCACGCTGGTGATAGTGGCCCTGATTCTCGGTGGCGGTTTCTGGTACCTGAAACGCCCGGCACCGGAACCGACCCTCGAATGGCTGACTCCGGCCGATGGTGCGGCGATGACCCGTGTGATCCCCGGCACCACGCCACGCGCCCAGGTGTTGGTGGCGGTCAACGAAGACCAGAAACTCAGCGACAAGCAATTGATGACCCTGAGCCGCAGTGGCTCGGCGCAAATTGTCCAGGTGATCCTGCCCAAGGATTGCCTGCTGCAAAGCCGTGCCCTGCAATCGGGCCTGCGGGAGCTCAAAGGCCCGGCGACCCTGGTCAGCGGCATCGGCCCAGGCGCGGTGCTGGCCTGGCGCTGGTTGTCCGAGCAAAAGGACGACAAAGCCTACGCCGTCTCGGTCGACCTGGCCCTGGAAAAGGGTGGCTGCACTCACCTGCTGCCCAAAAGCGCCGCCCACGGTCACTGGCTGGCGGCGTGGAACGACAACCCGGACGACACCAGTGCCGGCTTCGTGCGTGATCAACCGAATGCCGAAACCAGCATCAGCGACTACGACATCAACCTGCCGCAAGTGCTGAACAACGAACTGCGCAAGATCCTCGTCGGCGGCGACAAAGCCGCTGGCGGCCTGCAAATTCCGGTGGTCGAAGTGCCGGCAGGCCAGGCCAGGGACACCGTGACCCTGTTCCTGTCCGGCGACGGCGGCTGGCGCGACCTCGACCGCGACGTGGCGGGCGAGATGGCCAAGATCGGCTACCCGGTGGTCGGCATCGACACCCTGCGCTACTACTGGCAACACAAGAGCCCGGAGCAAAGCGCGCTGGACCTGGCTGAACTGATGCAACACTACCGGCAGAAATGGGGCACCAAGCGCTTCATCCTGACCGGCTACTCGTTCGGCGCCGACGTACTGCCGGCGATCTACAACCGTCTGGCCGAGTCGGAGCAGCAACGCGTCGACGCCATTATCCTGCTGGCCTTCGCCCGTACCGGCAGCTTTGAAATCGAAGTCGAAGGCTGGCTCGGCAACGCCGGCAAGGAAGCCGCCACCGGCCCGGAAATGGCCAAGCTGCCAGCCGCCAAAGTGGTGTGCATCTACGGTGAAGAAGAAACCGACGAGAGTGGCTGCACCGACAAGACGGCGGTAGGCGAAGCGATGAAACTGCCCGGCGGCCACCACTTCGACGAGAACTACCCGGCGCTGGCCAAGCGTCTGGTAGAGATCATCGAGAAGCGCCAGCCGAAGGAAACAGCTGCTACAGAGTGATCTGACAGCCAGCAAAATAGCCCTCGTTACCTCACGGCAACGGGGGCTTTTTCATTCCACCACACGCCACAAATCCCCTGTGGGAGCGGGCTTGCTCGCGAAAGCGGTGTGTCAAATTGCATCTATGTCGACTGACACGCCCCTTTCGCGAGCAAGCCCGCTCCCACACTGGATCTTCATAGTCTTCCAGCTTTGTACTCAGGTACAAAAAAGCCCCCGCTGCCGCAAGGCAATGGGGGCTTTTTGTGGGTCGCTTACATCTCCACCTGAGTACCCAGTTCAATCACCCGGTTCAACGGCAGATTGAAGAAGCGCAGGTTGCCATTGGCGTTCTGCAACATGAACGCAAACAGCGCCTCACGCCAGCGGGACATGCCTTCGAGCTTGGAGGCGATGACCGTTTCCCGGCTGAGGAAGTAGGTGGTGCGCATCGGGCTGAAGTCCAGCTCATCGAGATGACACAGCTTCAGCGCTTTCGGTACGTCCGGCTCGTCGGTAAAGCCGAAGTGCAGGATCACCCGGAAGAAACCTTCGCCGTAGGAATCCACCTCGAAGCGCCGTGTTGGCGGTACCCGTGGGATGTCTTCGTAGACCACCGTCAGCAGCACCACCTGCTCGTGCAGTACCTGGTTATGCAACAAGTTGTGCAACAGCGCGTGGGGCACGGCGTCCGGTCGCGCGGTGAGGAACACTGCCGTGCCCTGCACGCGATGCGGCGGTTGCACGGCGATGCTGCTGATGAAGATCGGCAGTGGCAGCCCACCTTCATCGATGCGCTCCACCAGCAATTGCTTGCCGCGCTTCCAGGTGGTCATCAGCACAAACAAGGCGAAACCGGCGATTACCGGGAATGCACCGCCCTGAATGATTTTCGGCACGTTGGCGGCGAAGTACACACCGTCTACCAACAGGAAACCCAACAGGATCGGCACCACAAGAACCGGAGGCCATTTCCACAGCAGCAGGATCACCGCGGACACCAGAATACTGGTCATCAGCATGGTCCCGGTCACCGCCACACCGTAGGCCGAGGCCAGGGCACCGGAGGATTCAAAACCCAGCACCAACAGCACCACGCCGACCATCAGCGCCCAGTTCACCGCGGCGATGTAGATCTGGCCCTGTTCGGCGCTGGAGGTGTGCTGGATGTGCATGCGCGGAATGTACCCGAGCTGGATCGCCTGACGGGTCAGGGAGAACGCCCCGGAAATCACCGCTTGCGAGGCAATCACCGTGGCCAGGGTCGACAGGCCGACCAGCGGGATCAATGCCCAGCTCGGTGCCAACAGGTAGAACGGGTTACGAGCAGCTTCCGGGTCGCCCAGCAGCAAGGCACCCTGGCCGAAGTAGTTCAGCACCAACGCCGGCAGTACAAGGATGAACCACGCACGTGCAATCGGCTTGCGGCCGAAGTGGCCCATGTCCGCGTACAGCGCTTCGGCACCGGTCAATGCCAGCACCACGGCGCCGAGAATCGTCACGCCCATGCCCGGATGGACCATGAAGAAACGTACACCCCATACCGGATTCATCGCTTGCAGGACTTCCGGATGCTGGCTGATGCCATAGACGCCCAATGCACCCAGCACAAGGAACCAGGTGACCATGATTGGTCCGAACAAAATGCCGATGCGCGCCGTACCGTGACGCTGGATCAGAAACAGGGCGACCAGCACCACCAGCGACAGCGGCACGACCCAATGGTCGATGCCTTCGAAGGCCAGCCCCAGACCTTCAATCGCCGACAGCACGGAAATCGCCGGGGTGATCATGCTGTCGCCATAGAACAACGCCGCGCCGATCAGTCCGCAGACCACCAGCAACGTGCGCAATTTGGCGTGCCCCGACGCCGCCCGCCGCGCCAGTGCGGTCAAGGCCATAATCCCGCCTTCGCCCTGGTTGTCGGCGCGCAGCACGAACATCATGTACTTGATCGACACGACCCAGATCAGCGACCAGAAAATGAGCGCCAGGATCCCCAGCACCCCGTCATGGTTGACCGGCACGCCATAGCCTCCGGAAAACACTTCCTTGAGGGTGTACAGCGGACTGGTGCCGATATCGCCATAAACCACCCCGACTGCCGCGACCAGCATGCCGATCGGCTTGACCGCCGAATGCTCGGCACCTGCAGCCTGACTACTTGCCTGACCCATCCACCACTCCTACTTCTCAGACCCGGGCTTCTTTCAAAGAAGCACTATGCTTTGTCGTGCAGCATGCGCTGTTTTACTTCAGGTTACAGACGATTTGTTGACAGTAAAAACCCAGTAAAGCGTAACGGCGCGAAGCATAGCGCAGCACTCGTCGTATTTCCCTGCATAAAGCTGGTCAAGTGAGCGACTCATCGCTAGAATTGCGCACTTTTTGATCAGAGGCGCAGTTCAAGCGCCCGTCCGTCGGTTTTGCCCTGCCCGGCAAGCGGCGTCACAAAATACCGAGGTTAGACATGTCCACCACTCCTGCGCCGGCCAATCCAAAGGTTGGCTTCGTATCCCTGGGTTGCCCCAAAGCACTGGTCGACTCCGAGCGCATCCTTACCCAGCTGCGCATGGAAGGCTATGACGTGGTGTCCACCTACCAGGACGCCGACGTCGTGGTAGTCAACACTTGCGGCTTTATCGATTCGGCCAAGGCCGAGTCCCTGGAAGTGATCGGCGAAGCCATCAAGGAAAACGGCAAGGTCATCGTGACCGGCTGCATGGGCGTCGAAGAAGGCAACATTCGCAACGTACACCCGAGCGTGCTGGCCGTGACCGGTCCGCAGCAATACGAGCAAGTGGTCAACGCGGTGCACGAAGTCGTGCCGCCACGCCAGGACCACAACCCGCTGATCGACCTGGTGCCACCACAAGGCATCAAGCTGACCCCGCGCCACTACGCCTACCTGAAGATTTCCGAAGGCTGCAACCACAGCTGCAGCTTCTGCATCATCCCGTCGATGCGCGGCAAACTGGTCAGCCGTCCGGTGGGCGACGTGCTCGACGAGGCACAGCGCCTGGTCAAGTCCGGCGTCAAAGAGCTGTTGGTGATCTCGCAAGACACCAGCGCCTATGGCGTCGACGTGAAATACCGCACCGGTTTCTGGAACGGTGCGCCGGTGAAAACCCGCATGACTGAACTCTGCGAAGCCCTGAGCACCCTCGGCGTCTGGGTTCGCCTGCACTACGTTTACCCGTACCCGCACGTTGACGAGCTGATCCCGTTGATGGCCGCCGGCAAGATCCTGCCGTACCTGGACATCCCGTTCCAGCACGCCAGCCCGAAAGTGCTGAAGTCGATGAAACGCCCGGCCTTCGAAGACAAGACCCTGGCGCGGATCAAGAACTGGCGTGAAATCTGCCCGGACCTGATCATCCGTTCGACCTTCATCGTCGGCTTCCCGGGCGAGACCGAAGAAGACTTCCAGTATCTGCTGAACTGGCTGACCGAAGCCCAGCTCGACCGCGTCGGCTGCTTCCAGTACTCGCCGGTAGAAGGCGCACCGGCTAACGACCTTGATCTGGAAGTTGTTCCGGATGACGTCAAGCAGGACCGTTGGGAGCGTTTCATGGCGCACCAGCAAGCCATCAGCTCGGCGCGCCTGCAAATGCGCATCGGCCGCGAGATCGAAGTGCTGGTCGATGAAGTCGACGAGCAAGGCGCCGTAGGCCGCTGCTTCTTCGACGCCCCGGAAATCGACGGCAACGTATTCATCGACAACGGCAGCAACCTCAAGCCGGGCGACAAGGTCTGGTGCAAAGTGACCGACGCCGACGAATACGATCTGTGGGCTGAACAGATCTAAACGCAAAAAATACGCAAAGCCCCGCTCTCCTGACGAGATGCGGGGCTTTTTTACGGCTATTGTTTGAGGTTGAAAGGATTCATATCAACCACTGCACAAGAGGCAGACAGGCATGCGTCAGCATTCGGTCATCCACACGCCGAAACTCGGCGACTACGAAGAACTGACCCGGGTCTGGGAGGCCTCGGTCCGCGCCACCCATGATTTTCTGCCAGACAGCTACATTGAACTGCTAAAGAACCTGGTGCTGACTCGCTATCTCGACTCGGTGATGCTGATCTGCACCAAGGATTCGAACCAACGCATCACCGGGTTCGCCGGTGTCGCGGCCGGCAAGATCGAAATGCTCTTCATCGACCCCGACCATCGCGGCCAGGGCCTGGGCAAGAAATTGCTGCGCTATGCCCTGGAACACCTGAACGCCTGCGAACTGGACGTCAACGAACAGAACCCGCAAGCCTTGGGCTTTTACTTCAAGCAGGGCTTCGAGGTCATCGGTCGCTCGGAAGTCGATGGCATGGGGCAGCCGTATCCGTTGTTGCACATGCGTATGCGTCAGGCTGAAAAACTCACGCGCAATGGCTGACACAACCAGGAACCAAATGTGGGAGCGGGCTTGCTCGCGAAGAGGCCATCAAATTCAACATCAATATTGGCTGATAAACCGCTTTCGCGAGCAAACCCGCTCCCACAAAAAGCCTCACGGCGTAAATGGACCCGCGATTAACCGGCGCCAGGCAGGTACAATGCCCACCCCCTTTTTGTTACGGCCCTGACATGACTGACCCGATTCGTCTCTCCAAACGCCTCATCGAACTCGTCGGCTGTTCCCGTCGGGAGGCTGAGCTGTTCATCGAGGGCGGCTGGGTCACCGTCGACGGTGTGGTCATCGACGAGCCGCAATTCAAGGTCGACACCCAGAAAGTCGAGCTTGATCCCGAAGCCAAGGCCACCGCGCCGGAACCGGTGACCCTGCTGCTCAACGTGCCCGCCGGCATGGACGCAGATACCGCCATGGCCACCCTCGGCGCCGAGACCCTGAGCGAAGAGCACCGCTACGGCAAGCGCCCGTTGCGCGGGCACTTCCTGCGCCTGACCGCCAGCACCGACCTGCAGGCCAACGCCAGCGGGCTGCTGGTGTTCACCCAGGACTGGAAAATCCTGCGCAAACTCACCGCCGACTCCAGCAAGATCGAACAAGAGTACGTGGTCGAGGTTGAAGGCGAGATGGCGGCCCACGGCCTGAACCGCCTGAACCACGGCCTGACCTACAAGGGCAAGGAGTTGCCGGCGGTCAAGGCCAGCTGGCAGAACGAGAATCGCCTGCGCTTTGCCATGAAGAACCCGCAGCCGGGCATCATCGCCCTGCTCTGCCAGGCGGTCGGCCTCAAGGTCGTCGCCATCCGTCGCATTCGCATCGGCGGCGTGTCCATCGGCAAAGTGCCGGTGGGGCAATGGCGCTACCTGTCCGGCAAAGAGAAGTTCTAAGGCTTTTCTCGCCGCCACACATTTCGGCGCCGCGCCTGGCCGCGACGCCCACAGTTGAATATCAGGACTGCACACATGATTCATAACGACGTACTGCGCAGCGTGCGCTACATGCTCGACATCAGCGACAAGAAAACCATCGAGATCATCAAGCTCGGCGGCCTGGACGTGACCCTGCCGGACTTGCTGACCTACCTCGACAAGAAAGAGGAAGACGAGGAAGGCTTCGTACGCTGCCCGGACGAAGTCATGGCGCACTTTCTCGACGGCCTGGTGATCTTCAAGCGCGGCAAGGACGAAAGCCGTCCGCCACAGCCGATCGAAGTGCCGGTGACCAACAACATCATCCTGAAAAAGCTGCGAGTGGCGTTCGAGCTCAAAGAAGACGACATGCACGCGATCCTCAAGGCCGCCGAGTTCCCGGTGTCCAAGCCGGAGCTGAGCGCGCTGTTCCGCAAGTTCGGCCACACCAACTATCGCCCGTGCGGCGACCAACTGTTGCGCAATTTCCTCAAGGGCCTGACCCTGCGCGTGAGAGCGTAAAACAGCGACACCTTTTGTAGCAGCTGCCGAGCCTGCGAGGCTGCGTTCGGCTGCGAAGCAGTCGTAAAATCAGTTATTGCGATACGTCAGGCAGGCCGCGTCAGCTGGGCTCACGACTGCTATGCAGCCGAACGCAGCCTCGCGGGCTCGGCAGCTGCTACAAATCGCATTACCGTTTAACTGACCGGCATTAGGCCTAATGGCCCCTCATTCCCTTCGAAAATAGTGGCTCCGCTTCTGGCGGCTGACGACTAGGGTTTAAAGACCTCAGTTCTGAAGGATTCGCCATGCACCCGTACTTTTCCCTGCAAGGCCGCACCGCCCTGGTGACCGGCGGCACCCGTGGTATCGGCAAGATGATCGCCAAGGCCTACGTCGAGGCGGGCGCCACCGTGTACGTCTGTGCCCGCGACGTTGAAGCCTGCCTGCAAACCGCTGACGAACTTGGTGCACTTGGCCGCTGCCGCGCCATCGCGGCGAACCTCGCCACCGAAGAAGGCGTCCTGCAACTGGCCGCGCGCCTTGGCGAGCAGATCACCCATCTGGACATCCTGGTGAACAATGCCGGCACCACCTGGGGCGCACCGCTGGAGAGCTACCCGATCAAGGGCTGGGAAAAAGTCATGCAGCTCAACGTGACCTCGGTGTTCAACTGCATCCAGCAATTCCTGCCACTGCTGCGCAAGGCCGGTTCCGAAGCGAATCCGGCGCGGATCATCAACATCGGATCGGTGGCCGGCATATCCTCCTTCGGCGAGCAGGCGTATGCCTACGGGCCGAGCAAGGCTGCGTTGCATCAACTGTCGAGGATTCTGGCGCGCGAACTGGTGAGCCAGCACATCAACGTCAACGTAATCGCCCCGGGGCGTTTTCCGAGCAAGATGACCCAGCACATCGGTAATGATGAGCAGGCATTGGCGCAGGATACGGCGCTGATTCCAATGAAGCGTTGGGGCCGCGAGGAGGAGATGGCGGCGCTGGCGATCAGTCTGGCGAGCACTGCCGGAGCCTATATGACCGGGAATATCATTCCGCTGGATGGCGGGTTCAGTCTCTGAAATCGGCGGCGCGGCCTTCGCGCACACAAAATTTGTGTCCATCACAAAACCTGTGGGAGCGTGGCTTGCCCGCGAAGACGGACTGACAGGCACCGCCTAAGCAATGGTTGATCGGGTTATCATGCCCGCCTCCACTATCGCCTCGACCCCAAACCATGACCTACAGCGTTTCCCCCATCGGCTTCGTGCGCTCCTGCTTCAAGGAGAAGTTCGCCATTCCGCGCCAACCCCAACTGGCCCCGGCTGCCCGTGGGGTGCTGGAACTGGTGGCACCATTCGATCAAGGAGACGCGGTACAAGGACTGGAGCAGGTCAGCCACGTGTGGCTGTTGTTCCTGTTCCACCAGGCCCTGGAGGAAAAACCTCGCCTGAAGGTCCGCCCTCCTCGCCTCGGCGGCAACAAATCCATGGGCGTGTTCGCCACCCGCGCCACCCACCGCCCCAATGGCATCGGGCAGTCGGTAGTGAAACTGGACAAGGTCGAGGCCGGCCGGTTGTGGATCTCGGGCATTGATTTGCTGGATGGCACGCCGATTCTCGATATCAAACCCTACGTGCCCTACGCCGACATCATCGACACAGCCGCCAACAGCATTGCCAGCGCTGCGCCGCAACTGATTCCCGTGCAGTGGACGGACACAGCGCTGCAACAGGCTCACGAGCATGCCCAGCGCCTTGCAGAGCCTTTGGTCGAGTTGATCGAGCAATGCCTGGCGCAAGATCCTCGCCCGGCCTATCAAACCCCTGCACCGGAGCGGGAATACGGCGCGCAGTTCTGGGATCTGGATGTGCGTTGGCATTACCCGACACCGGAGCTGATCCGCGTCCTGGAAGTCATTCCCGCAATAAGCTGAACGACAGAAACAACTGTGGGAGCGGGCTTGCTCGCGAAGGCGGTGTGTCAGTCAACTTTAATGTCGACTGACACACCGCCCTGTATCTTATAAAAA
>NZ_JBWKWD010000035.1:0-65537 GCF_059422045.1 Pseudomonas sp. GW821-FHT02A08 | reverse complement strand
GCTGCCGAGCTCGCGAGGCTGCGTTCGGCTGCATAGCAGTCGTGAGTCCAGCTGACGCGGCCTGCCTGACGTACCGCAATGGCTGATTTTACGTCTGCTTCGCAGCCGAACGCAGCCTCGCGAGCTCGGCAGCTGCTACAAAGGGTGTCGTGGCTGAAATTGCTTAACTGACTGGCATCAGGCGTGATTAGCCGTTTTTTTATTACAGGCCGCTGGATCATTGCTGAAAAGAAAAACGGCGCGTGACCAAATTCCCGCGCCGTTTGTGTTCAATCCTTGTGTTCAACTTTTAGCCCGCAACGCTTTGGCCATTTGCAGATGATTTTGCAGTTTAGGCAGGGTTTCTTCGGCGAACGCCTTGATCTGAGGTACGTCGGTGGTCTGTGCTTGCTGCTGCAGCTGATCGATGGCTTCCTGCGTGGTCTTCACCTGACTGGCTGCATAGGCCTCGTCGAAGGTCGCCCCATCCATGGCTTGTGGCATCAGGGCCTTGGCCTTTTCGACAACCTCTTCGCGTGGGGCCACCGGCAAATCCAGTTGCCTGGCGATTTTCGCCAGGTGCTGGTTCGCAGTGGTGCGGTCGTTGATGACGACGATGGTGTAATCCTTGACCTCTCTGGATTCGGACTTCTGGTGCGCCAGTCGGCTGGCTTCGATATCCGCCATGCCTTTGGCCGAGGCCTCGTCGATGAATTCGGCGAGCGACTGGGCAAAGGCACTGCTGGCAAACAGCCCAAGTAACGTGGCAAAACTGGCATTACATAATCGGGTGGCCATCCGGTTCATGGTCGCGCCCTCCTTGAAAAGTTCAAACGGGAGCTTTCGCCCCCGCCTCTCAATCAAAACCACCTGCATCCTTTAACGGGATTTCTGACCGCCCTTGCGACCCATGTCGGGTTTCGTCGGGTCTTTATCGACGGTCGTGGTAGTGGTTTTCCCACCCTTGCGACCGGCTTCAGAGGCCTTCGTTCGATCGTTGGCGAAGTTCCCTGAGTTCGAGTTTCTGGAATTAGGCATGATTCTCTTCCTCTTGGTGGTAGTCGCGGCGAGCGTACGCCCGCATAGAATCTGAATTTGCGCGCCCAAAAAGGTTTAGAAAATTACGTGGAAACTACGACGAACGGTGCCCGGGTTTTCAGACCGGTCGCAGGTGATGCTCGCGCTTGGCGCAGTACATCGCCTCGTCGGCATGCCGGAACAATTGCTTCTCTTCGGTGCCGTGATCGGGGTATCGGGCGACGCCGATACTTGGCTGGATGTTCAGGCTGTGCCCGTCCAGTCGCAGGGGCTGGGCCAGGACCTGACGGACTTTCTCGACCACGATGTCGGTATCGTCTGCCGCGTGAATGCTGTGCAGCAACACCACGAACTCATCACCGCCGATGCGGGCCACGGTGTCGGTTTCCCGCACACAGCCCTTGAGCCGATTGGCCACCGCTTGCAGCAGCATGTCGCCGACCGCGTGGCCATGGGTGTCGTTGACTTGCTTGAAGCGGTCGAGGTCGACGTACAACAGCGCCATGCGTCCGCCGCCCTCGCGGGCCGCTCGCATCGATGCCTTGAGCCGGTCACGCAGCAGCTCGCGGTTGGGTAACTGGGTCAGTTGGTCGTACTGGGCCATGTGTTGCAGGCGGGCGTGCAATTGCTTGCGCTCGATGGCGGTCGCGACCTGAGCGCAGACGTATTGCAGCAGTTCCTTGTCTTGCTCGGTGTAACGCTCGCCGCCTGGAATGCTTTTGACGATCAACGCGCCGATGGTGCCGTTTTGCGAGTTTAGCGGCACACCCAGCCAACAGGGTGCATTCTGCTCGTCCTGCAGCATTTCGAAGCCTACAGGAGGTGGGCACTGGTCCGGGGTCAACAGAATCGGCAGGCCCGTGCGAATCACCTCGACGCACAGGCGCCCGGTCATGGTTCCGGGCTGTTCGGGCTGTGGCTCGTGGTCATCGACGTGATAAGGGAAATTCAGCTGAGCGCAGTGCTCGTCATACAGCGCCACGGAAAAATTCAGTGCCGGCAGCCATTCGCCGATGAGCATGTGGATGCGTTTGAACAACGCCAGCAGATCCTCTGCCGCATGGGCCGCCTCGGAAATCGCATACAACGCTGCCTGCCGGGATTCGGCCTGCTTGCGTTCGGTGATGTCGCGAGCAACCGCGATGCGCAACTGATCGTCTTCGGACCAGCGTGCCGACCAGAGGATGTGCACCACACTGCCATCCTTGCGCAGGTAGCGGTTTTCGAAGTTGAGCTTGGGTTCGCCGCCCATGATTTCCCGGGCGGCGTCGAGGGTGCGCTGACGATCGCCCGGGTGCACCATGTCGATCATCGCCTCGCCGATCATCTCATCGGCTCTGTAGCCGAAAATGCGCTCGCACGCCGCGCTGACAAAGACAAAGCGGCCCTGTTTATCCACCGCACAGACGGCGTCCAGCAACAGATCGATATAGCTCGCCAGCGGCGCGGAATTCCGGTTTTCCATGGTTCAGCGTGGGTGTCCCGATAATGCAGCGCTCATCAATCATCCCTGCCCTTTCAGTCTTGCATCCTTGTGATCACATTCATGCCTTGTTCGGCATCAGCCCCGGCAACGCATGTACCAATGCGTTGATGGCGAAACCGATGAACATCACCCCGCACAACCGGGTGATTGCCAGTTCATGACGCTGGTACAAGCTGCGCACCCGCCGCGCACCGACAACGCCAATGAGAATAGCGTAGGCGAGCAACCCGCCGACGAAACTCAGGGCGATCAGCGCCGGCAGCATTGACCAGTTGAGCAGTTCCGCGCGGCTCGACAGCAGTGCCGTGAACGTCGCCACCGCCACCGGATAGGCCTTGGGGTTGGTCAGGCCAAACAGAATGCCGTGCCAGAACGGCTGCCGCGCCGGGCCCTGCGGCTCACCGGCACTGCTGCGTCGGGCGCGCACCGCACGCCAGCCGAGCCAGAACAGGTACAGGCCGCTGAGTACTCCGAGCACGTCGAACGCGGTACTGCCGATCTCCCGCGCACCGACAATCGCGATCAGCGCCGTGCTGCACCAGACCACATCGCCGAGCAAATGCCCACCCAGAAACCCCGCCCCGGCCCGCCGCCCATGGGCTGCGCCAATGCCGAACACCGCCAGCACCCCCGGCCCCGGGGTAATACCGTAGATAAAACCCGAGGCAAGCACGGCCATTAGCAACGATGGGGTCATGGGGAGTCCTTTTGAACTGCTTGGTGAATGGTGGCCAGTCTATATCAGGTCTTAAGCTGTCGACTGCCTGATCGCGACAGAAACTCTTCAACGCTGGGTCCCCTCCCCAATCCTCTGATTCAACCAATTCAACGCCTGATCCCCACCCCGCCGCTTGTGCCACACCAAAACAAAGGTGAACGACGGAATCTGAAACGGTGGTGGCACGACGATCAATGTCGACTCATCGATGTCGCGCAAGGCCCGGGAGGCGACGGTGAGAATCAGGTCGGTGCCACTGATGAATTCCGGGGCGACGCTCCAGTGCGGCAGGCTGACGGCAACACGTCGGCGTTCACGCAAGGCCGTCAGCGCCCGCTCGATTTCCGGGGTGCCGCTGCCGCGCATCTCCAGCAGCACATGGGGCCGAGCCAGGTAGGTAGGCAGATCGAGGACACCATCGGCGGGCAGGCTGTTGCGGTCCACCAGGCAGGCATAGTGCTCTTCGAACAGCGGTGTGCTGCGCAATTCGTTGGGAATTTCCGGGAATACCCCGACGGCGACATCAATATCACCGTTGAGTACCCCTTCGAGCATGCTTTCGCGGCTGCCGTGGCTGATTTGCAGGTCGATACCCTGCGCTTCGCGGCGCAAGGTTCGGATCAGTCCCGGCAGGACAATCGCGGCGCCGTAGTCGGACATCGCCAGGCGGAAGGTCCGCCGGGTGGTCGCGGGATCGAAAGCGTTCGGCGCCAGCAACGCTTGCACCTGGGCCAGGGCTTCGGCCAGCGGCGCCACCAGTTCCAGCGCTCGCGCAGTCGCTACAAGGCCGGCACCGGCGCGCACCAGCAGCGGATCGCCAAGCAGGTCACGCAATCGCGCCAGCGCATGACTGACCGCTGGCTGGCTCAAGTGCAGACGCTCGGCCGCCCGGGTCACGTGTTGCTCGCTGAGCAAGGCGTCGAGGATTACCAGCAAGTTGAGGTCGATGCGTCGTAGATCATTCATCTGCTGCATGTTCTGAATAACAAATCGGAATTTAAATCTGCGCGACGAATACTCTAGAGTCCAGCAAAACCTGTTGGAGATCGATCATGAGTACGTTGCATTGGGCCGGTCTGATGGGGTTGGCGATGATCGCCGGGGCGGTGGTACCGTTTCAGAGCGCGATCAACGTCAACCTCGGGCGCGGGTTGGGCCATCCGTTGTGGGCGACGCTCGCCTCGTTGCTGGTGAGCGTTATCGTGCTGTTGCCGATCATCGTGGCGATGCGTTTGCCGTTGCCGTCACTGGCATTCATCAGCAAGGCGCCGCTTTGGATGTGGGCCGGTGGCGCTTTTGGGGTGATCTTTATTTCCCTGGCATTGGTGCTGCTGCCCAAGCTGGGTGCCGCGGGGTTCATGGCATTGGCGCTGGCGGGGCAAGTGGTGGCGTCGTTGTTGCTGGATCACTTCGGCTGGTTTGGGTTGCTGGAGCGACAGGTTACCTTGCCGAAGGTGTTTGGGGTGGTGCTGTTGATGGCCGGGGTGGTGTTGATTCAATTTTTTGATGCACCGGCCAAGGGGTTGGCGACGGCGGGTTGAGGGGACAACCGACGGTACGATGGTGTTTTCCAGTCAGCCTTCGCGAACGAGCCCGCTCCCACAGGAGGTACGCGGTCCTTGTGGGAGCGGGCTTGCTCGCGAAAGCGGTCTGTCTGGCAATGCAGACTTCAGGCCTTGTCGAGGGTGCGTAACTTCTGCGGCAACCCCCACAGCAACAGCGCCACCGCAATCAGCGCACACACACCAATGACATACAGCGCCGGCGTGGTGCTGCCGGTCAGGTCCTTGATCCGGCCGACCATCACCGGGCTGACGATGCCGCCGAACTGGCCCAGGGTGTTGATCACCGCGATCCCGCCGGCAGCGCCCGCGCCGGCACCGGCCAGCAGTTTCGGTGGCAGGGTCCAGAAGCTCGGGATGGAGGCGATGATCCCGGCACCGAGCAGGCCCAACGCGACAATCAGGAAGGTCGTGTGACTGGCGAAGATCCCCGCGCTGAAGAACCCAACCGCACCAACCGCCACCAGACCGGCGACAAACTTGCGTCGCTCGCCAGTAGCATCGGACAGGCGTCCGATCACCACCATGCTGATGGCACCGCAGATATAAGGGATGGCTGTCAGCAAGCCGATCATCACCGGGCTTTCAGTACCGGCGCTGCGGATCAGTTGCGGCGCCCAGAAATTCAAGCCGTAAGACGCCACCTGGATCAGGAAGTAGATCAGGCCCAAGGTCAGAAAGCCCGGAATCCGCAGCGCGGCGAGCAGCGAGCCACCGCTCTTGTGCGGCTCATGCTGGGCGATGCGGCTTGCCAGCAGGGTCTTCTCCGAGGACGTCAGCCAATGGGCGTCTTCGATGCGGTCCTTGAGCAAAGTCAGCACCAGCAAACCGAGGCCGATACACGGCACGCCACCGAGCAGGAACAGCCAGTGCCAGCCACGCATTTGCAGCACGCCGTCGAGGTGTTGCAGCACCAGGCCCGAGAACGGCGCGCCCACCAGGCCGGCGAACGCCGACGCCAGGAACAGCATTGAGGTGATGCGCCCGCGATAGTGCTGCGGGAACCACAACGTCAGGTAATACAGCACGCCCGGGGCGAAACCCGCCTCCATCGCACCAATCACGAAGCGCAGCACGTAGAACTGCCATTCGCTGTTGACGAACACCATGGCCGCCGTGGCCAGGCCCCAGGACATCATGATCCGGGCGATCCAGCGCCGGGCGCCGACCTTGTACAGCATCATGTTGCTCGGCACTTCGAAAATCACATAGCCGACCACGAACAACCCGGCGCCCAGGCCATAAGCGGTATCGCTCAGGCTCAGGTCGGCCTGTAGCTGAAACTTGGCGAAGCTGATGTTGATGCGGTCGAAAAAGGCGAACAGGTAGCAAACCATGATCAGCGGCATCAGCCGCCAGGCGACTTTGCTGACCAGGGCTTTTTCTTCGTCGTGGCTAACGGCCGGGCTCGCGCCGGCCTCCAGTGCATTAAGGCTCATTGCGTTTCTCCAGGCGGACTTCCCATGGGTGTCCGATTGTTTTTGTTGTCTGGTTGAGGTGCTTTTTACTGTGGGAGCGGGCTTGCTCGCGAATGCGTTCTGACATCCTGCATAGATGTCGACTGACACTCCGCTTTCGCGAGCAAGCCCGCTCCCACAGGGATCTGGGTGGGGTCAGGAAGGCACCGGATGCAGGTCACAGTTGCGCCCGGCCTTGACCAGTTGACCGGGCACTTCATGGCCGAGCAGCGCCGGAAGTCCTCGGGACAGTTTCAGCAGCAGCGGCAAATCGATACCGGTGTGGATGCCGACTTCATCGCACAGATTCACCAGATCCTCGGTGCAGATGTTCCCCGACGCTCCCGGCGCAAACGGGCAGCCGCCAAGGCCGCCGAGGGCCGCGTCGAAGCGTCGGGCACCGGCCTCGTAGGCGGCCAGCACGTTGCACAGGCCAAGGCCGCGGGTGTTGTGAAAGTGCAGGGTCAGGTCCGCCGGCGACACCCGTTGCAGCACCCGGCGCACCAACTGCTCGACCTGACGCGGATTGGCCATGCCAGTGGTGTCGGCCAAGGTGACGCCCTGGATGCCGAGCTCCTGATAGGCCTCGACGATTTGCAGTACGCGGTCCTCATCGATCGTACCCTCGAACGGGCAGCCGAAGGTGGTGGCGATGCTGCCGTTGAGTCGCACGGGGCTTTCGCCGACGTACTGCACAATCTCGCCGAACGCGGCCAATGAATCTTCACAGCGCATACGCATGTTCGCCAGGTTGTGGGTCTGGCTGGCGGACATCACCAGGTTCAGCTCATCGGCACGGCACGCCAACGCCCGTTGCGCGCCCTTGAGGTTGGGGATCAACGCGACATAGATCAGCCCCGGTTGCCGAGTGATGCCCTTGAACACCAGCTCACCATCGCGCAGTGCAGGAATGGCCTTGGGCGACACGAACGAACCGGCTTCGATGCGGCTGAATCCGGCCTGCGACAATTGATCGATCAGGGCAATCTTGTCGTCGGTTTCAACCCAGGTCGGCTCGATTTGCAAACCGTCCCGCGGGGACACTTCCTGCACGATAAGACTGTCGGAATAATCGGTAATCATTGCACCACTCCTTCGACTTTCAGGCGTTCGATGTCCGTCGCGGTCAGGCCCAACTGCGCGAGGATGCCATCGGTGTGCTGGCCCAGCCCGGGACCGGACCAGTTCACGCCGCCGGGGGTCTCGGAGAGTTTTGGCACGATCCCCGGCATCTTCACCGTGGCGCCACCGGGCAGCTCGGCATTGAGCAGCATGTCCCGCGCCTGGTAGTGCGGATCGGCGACGATGTCGGCCACCGAGTAAATGCGCCCGGCCGGGACTTCGGCGGCTTCCAGCGCGGCCAGGACCTCGTCGATGGGCAGGCTGCTGGTCCAGTGGGTGATGGCGGCGTCGAGCAGATTGCTCTTGGCTGCACGCCCGTCGTTGTGGGCGAATTCCGCTGCCTCGGCCAGATCGGCGCGGCCGATGGTTTGCATCAGACGCTTGTAGATCGGATCGCTGTTGCCGGCAATCACCACATAGGCGCCATCGGCCGTCAGGTAAGTATTGGACGGCGCGATGCCCGGCAAGGCGCCGCCGCTGCGTTCACGCACATGGCCAAGCATGTCGTATTCCGGCACCAGGCTTTCCATGACGTTGAACACGCTTTCGGCCAGGGACACATCGACGATCTGCCCACCGCCCTGCCCGGTCTTGACCCTTAGCAACGACATCAGCGCGCCGATCACCGCGTGCAGTGACGCCAGGGAATCGCCAAGGCTCACACCGACCCGCGCCGGTGGCGAACCGGGGGTGCCGGTGGTGTAGCGAATCCCGCCCATGGCTTCGCCGATGGCACCGAAACCCGGACGATCGCGGTACGGACCGGTCTGGCCGTAACCGGAAATCCGCACCAGCGTCAGGTTGGGATTGAGCGCGTGCAACACGTCCCAACCCAGGCCGAGTTTTTCCAGGGCGCCGGGGCGCAGGTTCTCGATCAGCACATCGGCGCTGGTCGCCAGTTGCTTGACCAGTTCGATGCCTTCGGGGGATTTGAGGTTCAGTGCCAGGGACTTCTTGTTGCGCGATTGCAGGTACCACCACAGCGAGGTGCCTTCATGCAGCTTGCGCCATTTGCGCAGGGGATCGCCCTGGCCCATGGCTTCGATCTTGATCACCTCGGCGCCGAACTCGGCCAGCATGCGCGCCGCAAACGGCGCGGCGATCAGCGTGCCGATCTCGATCACTTTGATCGCACTCAAGGGGGCAGTCATCGCGGGGTACCTCTTGTTCTTGGAATATGGGCCAAGACTAGAGGAGCGGTGTCTGAGGAATCCAACCTTCAGTTGGCAACGGGCGTTCGCGAAATGCGAACGCTCCAGAGAGTTATCGCGACCTCAGGGCCGCCTTCGCGAGCAAGCCCGCTCCCACAGGGATTTTCAGCGCTACACAGATCCAGTGTGGGAGCGGGCTTGCTCGCGATGAGGCCGGCACAGTCAGCGAAGAACTTTCAGGCTCAACCCCGCAAATGCTCAAACAACATCCGGCTCACCGGCGACAGCAACACCTCATCGCGCACCACCAGAATCAACGCCCGGTCCGACCATTCGTCCGTCAACGGCACCGCGTGCAAACCCAGTGCCCGGCCAAACAATTCAAAGGCGCGCTGCGGAAGAATGCCGATACCCATGTTGGCCTGGACCATGCGGCACATCGCATCAAACCCCGGCACATGAATACGAACCCGCAGCACCTTGCCGGCTTCGCGGGCCGCTGCGTGGGTACGCATGTTGATCGAACTGGCGGCATGCAAGCCAACGTAATCACTGCCCAGCGTATCGGCGAACGCCACGTCCGACCGGCTCGCCAATGGATGGTGCGGGGGCATCAACACCACCAGTTTGTCCTGGCGATACAGCACGCTGTGCAAGCCCTTGATATCGCTGTCGATGGAACAGATCCCGAGGTCGGCCACCCCGTCGAGCACGCCCTGAATCACCCCGGCGCTGGGGCGCTCTTCGAGGTCGGTCTTGACTTGTGGGTGACGTTCGGAAAAATCCCGCAGGTCCTCGGGCAAAAACTGAATGATCGCCGACAGGTTGGCGAGCATCCGCACATAACCGCGCACACCGTGGCTGTGCTCCCCCAGTTCAAGTCCCATTTTCTCGACGTTGAACAACATCTGCCGGGCATGGTGCAGCAGGGTTTCACCGGCAGGCGTCAGGGACATGCCCTTGGCCTGGCGCACGAACAGACTGATGCCCAGCGCCTCCTCCAGCTCCATCAAGCGCTTGCTCGCCGCCGAGACGGCAATCGCTTCGCGCGAGGCGGCACGGGTCAGCGTGCCCTCTTCATGCACGGCGACGAACAGTTGCAGAGTGATCAGGTCGAGACGGCGGATCAGGCTTTTTTGCAGCATCGGGTACTCGGCGAAGTCGGCTCAGGCGAAGTCGCAGCATAGCGTTCTTCGCCCGCGTCGTGCCGTGGTCCGGGCACCGGTCGTGATAAAGTCGCCGCCCACAGACCTTTTGCCGTGAGACGAAGACCGCAATGACCGATTTCCAGGATGTCGATACTCAACTTGAAGACTGGAACGCCTTGCGCAGCACCGCTTCGTTCAGTGGTTTGCTGGTGGGTAACGGTGCCAGTCGCGCGGTGTGGGACGATTTCGGCTACGAGTCGCTGTTCGAAAACGCCCGCACCGTTGAAGAAAAACCCCTGAGCCCGTCCGAGCTGAGCGTGTTCGATGCCATGCAGACCCGCAGTTTCGAGCAGGTACTGAGCGCCTTGAAAACCACCAGCCGGGTCAACAAGGCCCTGGCCGTCAGCTCCGCCGCCCCGCGCAATCGCTACTACGCGATCAAGGAAGCGCTGATCAATACCGTGCATGCGGTGCATATCCCGTGGCGGCTGGTGGTGCCTTCGACGCTGGTTACTATCAATCAGGAACTGGCCAGTTACCGGACTGTGTTCACCACCAATTACGACTTGCTCAACTACTGGGCGGTGCAACACCAGCCTGAGGCGATCACCGATCTGTTCCAGGGCGCCGAGCCCGGTTTCGACCTGAGCGACACGGCCACCGATAAAACCCGGTTGCTGTACCTGCACGGCGGTCTGCATCTGGTGCGCAACCAGGACGGAACGGCGCGCAAGCTGATGTCGACCGAGGGCACGTTGCTGGGCAATTTCGCCATCAACAACACGATCAAGACCCTCGACGACGTGCCGCTGTTCGTCAACGAAGGGTCGAGTGCGGACAAGCTCAAGACCATCCGCAGTTCGGACTACCTGTCGTTCTGCTACGAGCAATTACTCGGTCACGGCCAGGCGCTGTGCATCTTCGGCCATGCGCTGGGAGAGCAGGACAGCCACATAATCCATGCCTTGCGCCTGGCAAAACCTCAGGTGGTGGCGATCTCGATTTACCCGCGCAGCAAGGCATTCATCCAGCACCAGAAACGGCATTACGCGAAGGTGTTTGAGGGGACAGGCGTGGAGTTGCGGTTTTTTGATTCGAAGAGTCATGCACTGGGTGGCACGAAACTCACGGTTCCGGTCGAGGTTTAGCGGCGACGCGGTTGACGCTTTCGCGAGCAAGCCCGCTCCTACAGGGATCACGCTGAACCTGTGGGAGCGGGCTTGCTCGCGATGAGGCCATTAAATCCAACACAGATGTTGACTGTCAGACCGCCATCGCGAGCAAGGATTTGTACTGGCTTTGAAGGCAGTGATCAAAGCACCGGCAACGTCTTGTCCTTGACCACCTTGGTCGAGCCGTTGGCCTTCACACTGGCAATGCCTTTCTCCATGGCGGCATCGGAGGAATAGGTCTCGCTGCTGCCAATGATCTCGTGGTTACCAGCCTTGAGGTTGAAATACGGATGGCCGTCCTTGGTGGTTTTCTTCTCGTAGCGCTCATCCAGTGGGCTGTTGGCCTGGACCGAGGCGATGCCTTTGTCGGCGGCGGCGTGGGTGGTGTACAGCTCGCTGGTCAGAATGGTCTCGGCGTTGGCCGCCTTGAGGACGAACCTGAACTGGCCATTGCTGCTTTTGCTCACTTCATACCATCCGGACATGCTGTTTCTCCTTGGCGATTGAGAGGTTGCGCGCTTCACAGTAAAGACCAGGCCGGGATTTCTGTCGCCTGTACGGCCCCCTTCGCGGGCAAGCCCGCTCCCACAGGTTCGGCGTAATCCCTGTGGGAGCGGGCTTGCCCGCGAAGGGGTCGACGCAGTTTTGACTACTTCACCACTGCCCGCACCACCGACAACTCCGGCGCCGACGTGCGCCGCTGGCTCAGATACCGCGTACAACTCACCCGCAGGAACGAAGCGAAATTGACCACCTCGCCGCGGTAGTCCATCACCTCTTCATACAGCTTGGCGATCAACTGATTGGTGGTCATGCCGTCGACCTCGGCGATTTCGCTGAGGATGTCCCAGAACTGATTCTCCAGCCGCAGGGTGGTGACCACCCCGCAGATGCGCAGCGAGCGGGAGCGCGATTCGTAGAGTATCGGGTCGGCTTTGACATACAGCTCGCACATGGACACGTCCCTCGTTACAGCGTGATTTTGGTACCCAGCAAACCCAGGAAACCAGCCAGCCAGTTCGGGTGCGCAGGCCAGGCCGGCGCCGTGGCCAGATTGCCCTGAACATGGCCGTCCGTCACCGGAATGTCGATATACGTACCGCCCGCCAGTCGCACTTCCGGAGCGCAAGCCGGATAAGCGCTGCATTCGCGGCCTTCGAGAATACCCGCTGCCGCCAGCAACTGCGCGCCATGGCACACGGCAGCGATCGGCTTGCCGGCCTTGTCGAATGCGCGCACCAGCTCCAGGACTTTTTCGTTCAGGCGCAGGTACTCAGGCGCGCGGCCGCCCGGAATCAACACGGCGTCATAATCGGCGGCGTTGACCTTGGCGAAATCGAAGTTCAAGGCAAACAGGTGACCGGGTTTTTCACTGTAGGTCTGGTCGCCTTCAAAGTCATGGATCGCTGTGCGCACGGTCTGGCCGGCAGCCTTGTCCGGGCAGACGGCATGCACCGTGTGGCCGACCATCAGCAGCGCCTGGAACGGCACCATCACTTCATAGTCTTCGACGTAATCACCAACCAGCATCAGGATTTTTTTCGCAGCCATGGGGAGGACTCCTCTGGAAGTGGGCGTGCAGGAGTATTCAAGGTAGTCCTTATCCGGCGGGTCGGGTAACAACCGGCTACTACCTGATGGACCGCGTTATCGTTCTTCGCGAGCAAGCCCGCTCCCACAGGGGGAACGCATTCCAATGTGGGAGCGGCGGTGCGGCGATCCGACTTGGTCGCGAAGAGGCCCGCAAACTGTACGGATAAGTCTGTGCCTAGCTGTAACAGCGCAAACCCATGGTTTATGGCTTTATGGAGCCTTACCCCATCACCCCATATTCTGGTTGCCATCATGTCCTCGCGCGAAAACACCGGCATGGCCCTGGGCCTGCTCGGCGTTGTGATCTTCAGCCTCACCCTGCCCTTCACGCGGATCGTCGTGCAGGAACTCCACCCACTGCTCAACGGCTTGGGCCGGGCACTGTTTGCGGCGGTTCCGGCGGCGTTGCTGTTGCTGTGGAACCGGGAAAAATGGCCGACCTGGAAGCAGGTCAAAGGCCTGACGCTGGTGATGGCCGGGGTGATCCTCGGTTTCCCGGTATTGTCGGCCTGGGCCATGCAAACCTTGCCGGCATCCCACGGTGCGCTGGTCAACGGCTTGCAGCCGCTGTGCGTGGCGCTGTACGCCGCGTGGTTGTCCCATGAGCGGCCATCGAAAGCCTTCTGGGCTTGCGCCGCATTGGGCAGTGCGTTGGTGCTCGGTTATGCACTGATCAGCGGTGCCGGCAGCATTCAGGCCGGTGACCTGCTGATGCTTGGCGCCATTGCAGTGGGCGGATTGGGCTATGCCGAGGGAGGCCGACTGGCCAGGGAGATGGGTGGCTGGCAGGTGATCTGCTGGGCGCTGGTGCTGTCGACACCGGTGCTGATTGGGCCGGTGGTGTATCTGGCACTACAACATCAAGGCGAGATTTCCGCCAAGACCTGGTGGGCCTTCGGTTATGTCTCGCTGTTTTCGCAATTCATCGGCTTCTTCGCCTGGTACGCCGGGCTGGCCATGGGGGGCATTGCCCGGGTCAGCCAGATCCAGTTGCTGCAGATCTTCTTCACCATCGCCTTCTCGGCGCTGTTCTTCGGTGAACGTGTGGAGCCGATTACCTGGCTGTTTGCGGGCGGGGTCATCGTGACGGTGATGCTCGGACGCAAGACAGCAGTCAAACCCAGTGTGGGAGCGGGCTTGCTCGCGAATGCGGCTGCACATTCAACACCGATATCGACTGCCCCAACGCCTTCGCGAGCAAGCCCGCTCCCACAGAATCAGAGGTAGCCGTCGGAGCGCAGCAAGGTTTCCAGGCAATGCTCGCTGATGTGATAGAAATCCTTCAGCTCCTGAATCTTCGCCAGCAACCGGACCGGGTCCACCGACTCGGCGCGTTTGACCGCCAGGATCATTTTGTTCTTGTTGGTGTGGTCCAGCGAAATGAACTCGAACACCTTGGTCTCGTAGCCGCAGGCCTCAAGGAACAACGCGCGCAAACTGTCGGTGACCATCTCGGCCTGCTGGCCCAGGTGCAAGCCGTATTGCAGCATCGGCTTGAGCAGCGCCGGGCTCTGGATTTGCAGGCGGATCTGTTTGTGGCAGCACGGCGAGCACATGATGATCGAAGCACCGGAACGGATGCCGGTGTGGATCGCATAGTCAGTGGCGATATCGCAGGCATGCAGGGCGATCATCACGTCCAGCTCGCTCGGCGCCACGCTGCGCACATCACCGCACTTGAACACCAGGCCGGGGTGTTCAAGCCTGGCGGCGGCGGTGTTGCACAGGGTGACCATGTCTTCACGCAGTTCGACGCCGGTCACCTCGCCTTCGGCCTTCAAGGTGTTGCGCAGGTAATCGTGGATGGCGAAGGTCAGGTAGCCCTTGCCCGATCCGAAGTCCGCCACACGCACCGGCTTGTCCAGTGCCAGGGGTGACGAGGTCAGCGCATGGCTGAACACTTCAATGAACTTGTTGATCTGCTTCCACTTGCGCGACATCGCCGGGATCAGTTCATGCTGTTTGTTGGTCACACCCAGGTCGGCGAGAAACGGCCGGTTCAGGTCAAGAAAACGGTTTTTCTCACGGTTATGCTCGGCCGAAGGCACTTCGCGCAATTGCTGAGGTTGGCTCTTGAACAGCGATGATTTGCCCTTTTTGCTGTATTCGAGCTGGGCTTCGTCGGTCAACGACAACAAATGCGCATTTTTGAACGATGCCGGCAGCAGCCCGGCAATGTTCGCCACACCTTCGACAAGCGGCAGGTTCTTGGTGATATCGCGGGTCTTGTAGCGGTAGACAAAAGACAGGCAAGGCTGCGCCTTGACAGTCACGGGCTTGATGATGATCCGCTGCAGGTCCGTTTCATCGCCCACGTACTTGGCCAGCACCAGTTTGATGAACGCGTTGTGCTCGAGACTGGCTTGCAGCAGGTCGATGAACTGGGCGTGATGATCCGGCGCGAGGCTGGCGGGAGTGGCGGTGACGGACATGGAAAAACGGCCTCGGCAATACGAATCGGGGGGATGCCGGGTATTTTAGGGGGGACGAGGGTTTTGGGCACGGGGTAATTTTACGCCAGGTCCCGTTCCCGCCAATCGGGACCTGAATCCAACCGTCGCTACCTCAGGGCTCCACCAGCCGAAGTTTGCGATTGGTCGGCGAGTTAATGACGAACTTGACGATCAACCCTACCGGCACCGCCCACGTCAGACCGTTGGCCGGATCAGTGACCACGGCGACAGTTTCGGAACTTGCATCCAGATCCAGACGCCGGCGATCGTTGCTGGATTTGAGCAATCCGTACGCGTGGCCGACCAGCCGCTCCGCCTGGTGCATCGGCATATCCAGACTCTGCAAATGCCTCACCGCACGGAAGAACAGCACTTGATCATCAATCACACCCTCGTCCTCATGACGGGCCAGAAACGCCTGCGCTATGGTCAATAGCTCCTCATTCAATCGGGCCTGTTCACCAACCTCCTTCATGCTCAAGGCTCCTGTTGCACTTGCACCGCCGGAGCACTTTCGGCGACAGGCCGCGCGGCGCGGCGCAAGTCAGGTCCGGCGCACGGCAGGTGCACGGCCGGATTGGGCATGCCACTGGGGGAAAGCTCATGGGTCATTTCGAACTCGGCCCGCACCGACCAGCCACAGGCCTCCGACGTACATTGCAGGTACGCCACCCGCAGGAAAATATGCCGTCCTTCGCTGGTACGTATGCGCATCCGGCTCAAGCAGTGCGGGCACACCATCTTGTAAGTACTCATACTTGCTTCCCTTGGGCTATCCGGTGGTAATCGAATTGATCAAACGCAATACTGCTTGAAACACAATTCGTAAAAGACCGGTGCTGCAAATAACGTCCGCCAGACAAAAGGAAGTGCAACGGGCGGACACGTAATAGATACGAGGCAAGCTCGTAGGAAATCACCCTGATACCATTAGGAAGTTTCGACATCGTATTCTTCTGATTCATAGTTGATGATTGATTACTTACAAGAAAAAAAGTACTCATTACGCATACGTTAAGCACTCAAAAAGCATATGTCAAAAGGAAGAGGCTCAAATTGCGTAGCAAAAAATCACAAGCTGTTTTGGCTCGCCTGAAACAGATTACGGGCACAAAAACTGACGCATCCCTGTCTTCTGCGTTACAGATCAGCCCGCAGACACTTAGTAGCTGGAAAGGCCGCGACAGCACGCCATACTCATTATGCGTAGACATTGCACAGGCTCGCGGTATCTCCCTCGACTGGTTGCTGCTGGGCGAGGGGCCGATGCTGCGGCAAACGCCTCTAAACGCCCCTGCAAATGTTGCGCAAACGGCAACAACACAGGAAAGCACCATCCTTTCGCTGTGGCGATTGCTAGATGAGAATGACCGCTGCGCAATACAACACGCATTGGAGGAAAAGCGTCGCCTGCGGGATCTGGAAACGCAACTTTCAGAAATGGCCGCTATCCTGGCAACACTTGGATACTCGAACAAAACCTGACTTGAAGTCCGACGTTTCAATGCTTGAAGGCATGCCACAAAACAATAATGTTGCCATTACTGCGAACAATCATTACGCATGAAAAAAAACTCACCACTGCATGCCATGGGCTCACCGGCAGGAATGCCAGCAATACATCGATGCCGGCAAGGCAAAACACTGCGCCACACAAACTGATCAATATCCTGTCGCACCAGTTGTAATGTTGTTCGTCGCGCTGGTAACACGCCAGCCTGAACGCACTGATCAGGTGAGCCACGCTCGTCACCCACACCAGAGTCGCCATCTCAAAGGTCATTGCCCTCGCCCTCTGAGATGACTAAGGATGTCACCGAGGCCAGCGCCATCGATCCACTGCATGAGCTTGATACTGATGGGAATAACCAGTAACGCGCACAGAAAAGCAGTCACACCGGCTGTCAGAAAAGGCGCCAGTGGCCGGGCGACCGGGGCAAACAGGTAACCGACACCCGCAGACAACAGCCAGGAGCCGATACGTTGCCAGGCCTTGAAGTTGGCGCGAGTGGTAGTGACCAGCCACGCGCCAAGCGTCGCACCGAACAGGACTTCTCCATCGATAACCGGCAACGTCGCAATACCCAACCCCACCATGAGCCCGCTGATACTGTTGTAGGTCGAATCAGTCAGGCTCATGGATTATCTCGCGGCTGCGATGGTTCAACAGTGATGGCCCCCAACTCCAACGCCCTGAACACGGCAGCGTTACGAGATCTGACGGCAAACTTGCGGCGGATATTGGAGAAGTGGAAGTTGATGGTGGATTCCGAGCAACTCTGAATCCTGGCGATTTCCCAGGACGTTTTGCCTTTGAGGCACCACTCCAGGGCTTGTGTCTCTTTCGCTGTCAGTTGCACCGGCGAAGCAAGCATTGCGCTACCGGGGAAATCCGCCACCGAGATACTCAGCGATTGTTGCGTTTTCATAAAAACTCCCTCTACACAGAACGCCCATCGCAGGGCGTGCATCATGTGAGAGATGTTGAAGACAAGCTCCCCGGCGGACAACGCTTGGGAACTGTATCGCAGCGCACTACAAAAGCAGATGAAGCCCTGGCTTAACCCAGCACCACCAGACGATTGGGCAGTTCGTTGCGCACATGGGTCACCGGCACATGCACCTTGAGCAACTCTCCACAGGCCTCGACGCAACTGACAAAGCCCTGCAGCGTCTGCCCCTGTTTAACCTGCTGGGTGAACGTCGCGACGATCGCGTCCCAGTTCTTGTTGTCCAGGCGACTGGAAATCCCTTCATCCACCAGGATCTCCACATAACGCTCGGCCTCGGAAACGAAAATAAGCACGCCGGTGCTGCCCTCGGTGTGGTGCAGGTTCTGCTCCAGGAACTGCCGGCGCGCCAGGTTCGAGGCGCGCCAGTGGCGCACCGAGCGCGGGATCAGATGGGTGGTGACTTTCGGCAGGCGGAACACCAGGCACAGCACGATGAAGATGGCCCATTGCACCAGCAGCAGGCTGTGCAGGGTCAGCCAACCGGTGAAGTAATGCACGATGCCCGGTACCAGCAGCGCCAGCAGGCTGGCCCACAGCAACGGGATGTACGCATAGTCGTCGGCGCGGACCGCGAGCACGGTCACCAGTTCGGCGTCAGTGTCGCGCTCGACCCGGGCAATGGCCTCGGCCACCTTGCGTTGTTCGTGTTCAGTCAGTAATGCCATGTCGTGAAGTGCCTGCTCGTTTTTATTATCACCAGCCGCCGGACGAACCGCCTCCGCCGAAACTGCCCCCGCCGCCGCTGAAGCCTCCCCCTCCACCGCCGCCGCCAAATCCACCACCGCCAAAGCCGCCCCCGGATCCACCGGAGCTGCCCCGGCTCGCGGGAAGGATACCGAGCATCTGGCACACAAAAACAGTCAGGATGAGCAACATCACCAAAAACACGAACAAACCGGGATGCCGCGCGATGAAATCGTCCCCCGGATCGCCTCTGGAGTCATACGCCGTGGAGGGTTCGTCCAGAGGGTTGCCGCCCAGCACCACCAGCATCGCCGCCACGCCGTCACTGATGCCTTTACTGAAATTGCCGGTCTTGAATGCCGGGGTGATGACCTGGTTGATGATCACCGAACTCTGGGCATCGGTCAGGCGGTCCTCCAGGCCGTAACCGACTTCGATGCGCAGCCGGCGCTCGTCCCGGGCGATGATCAGCAAGGCGCCGTTGTTCTTGTCCTTCTGCCCGATGCCCCAGTGGCGGCCGAGCTGGTAACCGAAATCGGCGATATCGGTGCCTTGCAAATCCGGCAACGTCACGACCACAAGCTGTTCGCCGGTGGCTTGTTCATGGGCCTGAAGTTGTTGGCTGAGCTGCTGGCGCACCGATGGCTCGATCATTTGAGCATTGTCGACCACCCGCCCGGTCAGCGCCGGGAAGCTCAGTTCGGCCCGGGCAGCGATCGCCACCACCCATAACATCAGCAACAGGCCTGTTTTCAGGACGCCCATGGACAACCTCTTGCGTGGTGACGCCGATGAGCGCTTTTCAGAATTTGACCTCGGGGGCCTTTTCCGAACCCGGCGTGGCTTCGAAGGTCTCACGCATCGGCAGGTCGCTGTACATCACGGTGTGCCACAGGCGACCGGGGAACGTGCGGATCTCGGTGTTGTACTTCTGCACCGCGAGGATGAAATCGCGCCGGGCCACGCTGATGCGGTTCTCGGTGCCTTCAAGCTGCGATTGCAGGGCGAGGAAGTTCTGGTTGGCCTTCAAGTCCGGATAACGTTCGGAGACCACCATCAAACGGCTCAAGGCACCGCTGAGCTGGTCCTGGGCCTGCTGGTACTGCTTGAGCTTTTCCGGGTCATCCAGGGTCGAGGCATCCACCTGGATCGACGTGGCCTTGGCCCGGGCCTCGATGACGGCGGTCAGGGTTTCCTGCTCGTGGGCCGCATAGCCCTTGACAGTTTCCACCAGGTTGGGAATCAGGTCGGCGCGCCGCTGATACTGGTTCTGCACCTGGCCCCAGGCGGCCTTGGCCTGTTCGTCCAGGGTGGGGATGTTGTTGATGCCGCAGGCGGTCAGCAACGTGGCCAGCATCAGCAGCGTGACGACCTGCAAACGCGAGCGGTAGGTTGGACTTACATTCATCTGGGTGATGCTCCCTTGTGCATTTCATGAAAAAACCGACCGTGAAACCTTCTGGACCGGCTCTTGGGGCATAATCGCCCGCGCCTCTGGATTGCAACGGGCCGATGGGCTAAAAAGAGGCCCTGCGCGAAAACGCATCCGCCATCTGGCTGTGGTTTTTTGGCTCTGGTCTTTTGAGCCGGCACCCGAACAACAATAGACGCTCCCTAAATTTTGGCTGGCCGGCGTGTGCATCGCCGTTTGGGCCCTTGAGAAAACTATTCATGAAGAAGCTGTGTTTGCTGGGCCTGTTCGTCAGCCTGGCCAGTCATAACGTATTGGCCGCCACGACGCCCGCACCCCTGGAGAACAAGGAAGCCTTCGTCAGCAACCTGATGAAGCAAATGACCCTCGATGAAAAAATCGGCCAACTGCGCCTGATCAGCATCGGCCCGGAAATGCCGCGCGAAATGATCCGCAAGGAAATCGCGGCAGGTAATATCGGTGGTACGTTCAACTCGATCACCCGCCCGGAAAACCGGCCGATGCAGGACGCGGCCATGCGCAGCCGTCTGAAGATCCCGATGTTCTTCGCCTACGACGTGATCCACGGCCACCGCACCATTTTCCCGATCCCCCTGGCCCTGGCCTCGAGCTGGGACATGGATGCCATTGGCCTGTCCGGGCGCATTGCCGCCAAGGAAGCCGCCGCTGACAGCCTCGACATCACCTTCGCGCCGATGGTCGACATCTCCCGCGATCCGCGCTGGGGCCGTACTTCCGAAGGCTTCGGCGAAGACACCTACCTGGTGTCGCGCATTGCCGGCGTGATGGTCAAGGCGTTCCAGGGTACTGGCGCGAACGCCGCCGACAGTATCATGGCCAGCGTCAAGCACTTCGCCCTGTACGGCGCGGTCGAGGGTGGCCGCGACTACAACATAGTCGACATGAGTCCGGTCAAGATGTACCAGGACTACTTGCCGCCGTACCGCGCCGCCATCGATGCCGGCGCTGGCGGGGTCATGGTCGCGCTGAACTCGATCAACGGCGTGCCGGCCACCGCCAACACCTGGCTGATGAACGACCTGCTGCGCAAGGAGTGGGGCTTCAAGGGGCTGGCGGTCAGCGACCACGGGGCGATTTTCGAGCTGATCAAGCACGGCGTTGCCGCCGACGGTCGCGAAGCGGCGAAGCTGGCGATCAAGGCCGGCATCCACATGAGCATGAACGACACCCTGTACGGCAAAGAGCTGCCAGGGCTGCTGAAGGCCGGCGAGATCCAGCAGAGCGACATTGACAACGCCGTGCGTGCGGTGCTCGGCGCCAAGTACGACATGGGCCTGTTCAAGGACCCGTACCTGCGCATCGGCAAGGCCGAGGACGATCCGGTCGACACCTACGCCGACAGCCGCCTGCACCGCGCCGAGGCCCGTGATGTGGCACGCCGCAGCCAGGTGCTGCTGAAAAACCGCAACGAAACCCTGCCACTGAAGAAGACCGCGAAAATCGCCCTGGTCGGTCCGCTGGCCAAGGCGCCTATCGACATGATGGGCAGCTGGGCAGCCGCCGGTCGCCCTGCTCAATCGGTGACCCTGTTCGATGGCATGACCAACGCCCTGGGCAGCAAATCGACACTGATCTACGCCCGTGGCGCCAACATCACCAGCGACCCGAAAATCCTCGGTTACCTGAACTTCCTCAACTTCGACGCCCCGGAAGTGGTGGATGACCCGCGACCGGCGAAGGTGCTGATCGACGAAGCGGTGAAAGCGGCCAAGGATGCCGATGTAGTGGTTGCCGCCGTCGGCGAATCCCGTGGCATGTCCCACGAATCGTCGAGCCGCACCGACCTGAACATCCCGGAAAACCAGCGCGAGCTGATCCGTGCCCTGAAGGCCACCGGCAAACCGCTGGTACTGGTGTTGATGAACGGCCGTCCACTGACGATCCTCGAAGAGAAGGAACAGGCTGACGCGATCCTGGAAACCTGGTTCACCGGCACCGAGGGCGGCAACGCCATCGCCGACGTGCTGTTCGGCGACTACAACCCGTCGGGCAAACTGCCGATCAGCATCCCGCGTTCGGTAGGCCAGATTCCGACCTACTACAACCACCTGACCATTGGCCGGCCGTTCACTCCGGGCAAGCCGGGCAATTACACCTCGCAGTACTTCGATGACACCACAGGTCCCCTGTACCCATTCGGCTATGGCCTGAGCTACACCGAGTTCAACCTGAGCGACATGGCGCTGTCGTCGACCACGCTGAACAAGACCGGCAAGCTCGACGCCAGTGTCACGGTGAAAAACACCGGCAAGCGCGACGGCGAAACCGTGGTGCAGTTGTACATCCAGGACGTGGCAGGCTCGATGATCCGCCCGATCAAGGAACTGAAGAACTTCCAGAAAGTGATGATCAAGGCCGGCGAACAGAAAGTCGTGCACTTCACCATTACCGAGGACGACCTGAAGTTCTACAACACCCAGCTCAAGTACGCGGCGGAACCGGGCAAGTTCAACGTGCAGATCGGCCTGGATTCACAGGACGTGACGCAGCAGAGTTTTGAGTTGCTGTAATCCCTGATGCAACACAAAACTACTGTGGGAGCGGGCTTGCTCGCGAAGACGGAGTGTCAGACAACGATGATGTCGACTGACAGACCGCTTTCGCGAGCAAGCCCGCTCCCACATTGGATCTCAGTGTTTTCAGAAAGCGGGCACTAGCCCCGTCGATCCAGCAGATTCACCACCACCCGATCCACCCATCCCCACACCCGCTGCTTGACTCGCCGCCACAATGGCCGGCGTCGCCACTCCTCCAGGCTGACTTGCTCACTCAACCCGAAGTCCCGTTCGAAACTCGCCGCCACCGAGCGGGTCAATCCGGGGTCCAGGGCTTCCAGGTTGGCTTCCAGGTTGAAGCGCAGGTTCCAGTGATCGAAATTGCACGATCCGATGCTCACCCAGTCATCGATCAGGACCATTTTCAGGTGCAGGAAGCACGGCCGGTATTCGAAAATCTTCACCCCCGCCTTGAGCAGTCGCGGGTAGTAACGATGCCCGGCATAGCGCACGGACGGGTGATCGGTACGGGGCCCGGTCAGCAACAACCGCACTTCGACGCCCCGGGCAGCTGCCCGGCGCAGGGAGCGGCGAACTTTCCAGGTCGGCAAAAAGTACGGCGTGGCTAGCCAGATCCGTCGTTGACCGCTGTTCAGGGCACGCACCAGCGATTGCAAAATGTCCCGGTGTTGGCGGGCGTCGGCATAGGCCACCCGGCCCATGCCCTCGCCTATGGACGGCACCCGTGGCAGGCGCGGCAGACCGAAATGCGAGGCCGGTCGCCAGGCACGTCGATGGCGGTTGGCAATCCACTGACGATCGAACAGCAGTTGCCAGTCGAGTACCAGCGGGCCGGTGATTTCCACCATCACTTCATGCCATTGGCTGACGTCTTCCCCCGGTGTCCAGAACTCGTCGGTGACACCGGTACCGCCGACCACGGCCAGGCTCTGGTCCACCAGCAACAGTTTGCGATGATCGCGGTAGAAGTTGCCGACCCAGCGTCGCCAACTCAGGCGATTGTAGAAACGCAGTTCCACCCCGGCTGCCATCAGCCGCTGACGCAAGGTCAGTGTGAAGGCGAGGCTGCCGTAATCATCGAACAGGCAGCGCACCCGCACACCGCGCTCGGCAGCCTGCACCAAGGCCTGGACCATGGCTTCGGCGCAGGCGCCCGCCTCCACCAGATACAGCTCCAGTTCGACCTGCTCTTCAGCCCGGGCAATCGCCACCAGCATGCGCGGAAAAAACTGCGGGCCATCGATCAGCAGTTCGAAGTGGTTGCCTTCACGCCAGGGAAAAATCGCTCCGGCCATGTCAGCGCGCCGTGAAAATCAGCACCGCACCCACCGGCACCGAAAGACTGATGGCCGAGAGGCCGGCCATTTTGCGCAACGTTTCCAGACCCGGCGCCAGATCGAAATCCTCGGCATTGATCACCAGCGGTTCGAGGGTCACCACCTGAAAGCGCCGGTCATCGAGACGGGTCGCCAGCAACTGTGCGTTGTATTCGTGTTGCTTGCCATGCAGGTCGACGGTCAGTGGCAGGCGCAATTCCAGCTGTGCGCCGGGAGCGAGATCGTTGATCGGGCGCAAATCGATTTTCGTGGTGATCAAGGCGTCGGGGAACCGCTCGACCTGGAACAGCTCCTTGCGCATGCGCTCATCGCGCAACGGGACGCCGCTGTTGATCGACTCCAGTTCGACTTCCACCTGCGCCAACCCCTGGGGATCGACTTTGCCGTGCAGCACCAGAAAGCGCTGCACTTCGGAAACATTGGCGTTTTTGGTGCTGACAAACGACAGGCGTGAAGATTCGCCATCGAGGTACCAGTCGGCGCGGGCCGACAATGCAGCACCCGTCAGCAGCAGAAAAACGAGGGATCGGAGGGCGGAGCGCTTGAACATAGAGACTCGTAAGGCAGAGAAACCTGTGCTGAACCTTAACCGGCCTGCCACAGGTTGCAAGAAATGTGTTGCCTTGAGTCTCTAAACCACCACAAGTTCCAAATCAGGCCATCGCCTGCTGCACATCGCCAATGGTCGTGGCCAGGCTGTTGAGGTGCAGGTTGAGTACTCGCTCCACCGGCGCCTGATCCATCGGCCAGTGCAGCGCCATGCTGCCGACCAGGCGGCCATCGGTGCGGATCGGCAGGGCCACCGCGCGAATCAGGAACGGCAGGCGCACCGGATACTCCCAGTAACCCTCGGTGCGCTGGCCGAAGCCTTGATGCAATGCCTGCTCAGTGGTGTTGAACACGGACTCGTCCGTCATTCGCTCACGGCTGGCCAGACGCTCCACTTCATGGCTGTCCAGCTCGCCAAGGCAGGCCCGCCCCATGGCCGAATGGAACAGGCTGGCGTGCTGGCCGACGATCTGGCAGTTGTTCGGGTATCGCTTGCGCAGCACCGTGGGGATCGCGCTTTCCATGACTTCGATCCGCTCGCCGTCAAAGCACGACAGGTCCGCCACCAACCCGGTGCGCTCACTCAACTCCAGCAACAGCGGCGCGGCGTTTTCCACCAGACGCCGCTTGAAGCGCTGCTGGCTGTCACCAAACAGGCGCTTGGCGCACAAGCGATAACGCCGGTCGCTCAGGCCGCGATAGATCCAGCCCTGCTCCTGCAAGGTCAGCAACATGCGCGACACCGTGGCCTTGGGCAGGCTCGTCAGGTAGTGCAACTCCTCCAGCCCCAAAGCCTGATGCTCACCCAGCAACTCGACAATCGCCAGGGCGCGCTCGACGGAACGCACGCTACCGGTTTCTGCCTTGCTCTCCATAGGTTCGATCTCCCTAAGCGCAGATGGATGATCACTTTGCGCAGCAAGATGCGGGCCTGTCCGCTGGGCTCATGCATTTTGCAGACAACCGGGCGGACAGCGCTTGACCCATTGAGTCAACTGCTCATGGGCATACGCCAGTTGTAAAACCGCAAGGTCAGCCTGGGCCCGACCCATGATTTGCAGGCCCATCGGCAGTCCGGCGGGGTTGAATCCCACCGGCACACTCATGCTCGGCAACCCGGCCAGGGTCGGCCCGATCACCACTTCCATCCAGCGGTGGTAGGTGTCCATGGCGTGCCCGCCAACAACGCGCGGCCAAGGGGTTTGTGCATCAAAAGGAAACACTTGGGCGGAGGGCAACAACAGGAAGTCGTAACGATCGAACAATTCGTTCAGCGCTCGATACCACTCGCTGCGACTGACCGAGGCCTGATAGACATCCGCCGCCGTCAGACGCAACCCGCCCTCGACTTCCCATCGGGCTTCGGGTTTGAGGTGTTCGCGTTTTTGCGCATCGGCATACAACCCGCCGAGGCTACCTTGCACCAGCCAGTGGCGATGCACCAGCCAGGTTTGCCACAGGCGTTCCATGGAGAAATCCGGCTGGCAGGCCTCGACCTTGCAACCCAGCGTGGCGAAGTCCTGCAACGCCGATTCACACAGGCTCATGACGCCGGGCTCCATCGGCAGGTAGCCGTTGTAGTCCCCCAGCCAGCCGAGCCGCACATCCCTGAAATCCTGCTGCAACGACTGGTGAAATATCCCCGGATCTTCAGTCAGCGACAACGGTACGCGCGGATCGTACCCGGCCTGGGTGCCGAGCAAACGGGCAACATCGGTGACCGTACGGCCCATCGGTCCTTCGGTGGCCAGTTGCTGGACGAACATCTCAGGTCCGGGCCCGAACGGCACACGCCCCTGGGACGGACGCAATCCATAGACGTTGTTGAACGCCGCCGGATTGCGCAGCGAACCCATCATGTCGCTGCCGTCGGCCACTGGCAGCATGCGCAACGCCAGCGCCACCGCCGCCCCGCCGCTGCTGCCACCGGCAATCAAGGTCGGATCGTAGGCGTTGGTGGTGGTGCCGAACACGCTGTTGTAGGTTTGCGAGCCGAGGCCGAATTCCGGGACGTTGCTCTTGCCGATGATGATCGCCCCGCAGTCGCGCACCCGCGCCACGCTGATGGCGTCGTGTTGCGGAACCTGCTCGGCGAACAGCGGTGAGCCCATCGTGGTGCGCAAACCGGCGGTGGCCGCCAGGTCTTTGACCGCCTGCGGCATGCCGTGCATCCAGCCTCGGGACTGGCCCCGGTCGAGTTGGCGATCACACTCGTCGGCCTCTGCCAGTAATGCCTCGGCCGGGCGCAGGGACACCAGCGCATTGACCTGTGGATTGAAGCGTTCGATCTGCGCCAGATACGCCTGCATCACCTCGCGACAGGACACCTGCCGCCCATGAATGGCCCGGGACAGCGCATCGGCGTCCATTTCAACAATCGGATTGCTGCTCAAGGTTTCACCCCAAGATTGAGTTCAACGGATCTTTTTGCCCGCGGTGCTTCTTGCATGCAGTAGGTGCCGAGCAACGTCAGCAAGCAGGCGAACAACACGTAGAACGATGGCGCCACCGGAGTCGCCAGGACCTTGCTCAGCCAAGTGACGATCAGCGGCGCGAACCCGCCGAAGACCATGACCGCGACGTTGTAAGCCACCGACACACCGGTGGAACGCACTTCGATGGGGAACTGCTCGGCCAGCGCGGTCGGAGCCGGGCCGAAGAAACCGCCGATCGCACTGCACAGCAACAGTTGCATCACCAGCAAACGCTCAACCGATGGCGCCGCCGCCACCCACACGTACAAGGGATAAACCATCAGGAAAAACGCCAGGGTGAAGGCCATCAACACCGGGCGCCGGCCGAGTCGGTCCGACAGTGCGCCAGACAACGGAATGATCACGGTCATCAGCGCCACCGCGAGCATTTGCACCAGCAACACCTGATCCAGCGGCAGGCCGAGATTCTTGTGGGCAAAGGTTGGCATGTTCACCAGCACCACGTAGAACGACACGGTCGCGCCACAGGCCAGGCCCATGGATACCAGAATGCTGCGCGTGTGTTCGCGGAGCACTTGCATCAGGCTTGGGCTCGCGCCTTTGGCCTGTTTGCGTGCTTCGAGAAACTCCTCCGGTTCCTCCATGTGCTTGCGAATCCACAGCCCGACCGGGCCGATCAGCAAACCCAGCACAAACGGAATCCGCCAGCCCCAGCTCTCCAGTGCCTCAGGGGACAGCAGGTGGGTGAACAATGCGACCATCGCCGCCCCGGAGAACACCGCCAGGCATTGCCCGACCAATTGCCACGAGCCGTACAAGCCCTTGCGGTGCGCCGGTGCGCTTTCCACCAGGAACGCCGTGGCGCTGGCGTATTCGCCGCCCGTGGCGAAGCCTTGCAGCATCCGCGCAACCACGATCAACAGTGGCGCACCCATGCCGATAGCGGCGTAGTTCGGTGCAAACGCAATCAGTGCGATGGATACAGTCATCAGGCGAATGATCATCTGCATCGCCGCCTTACGCCCTTTGCGGTCCGAATACATCCCCAGCAGGATGCCGCCCACTGGACGCATGAAGAAGCCGACGCCGAATGTCGCCAGGGCCATCAGCAAGGAGGCGTATTCGTCGTCAGAGGGGAAAAACTGCCGGGCGATGATGCTGGCCAGAAAGCCGTAAACGATGAAGTCATACCATTCCAGCGCGTTGCCGATAACCGCGGCGACCACCTGCCGGGTGCGCGAAACGCCTGTGCTCGAAGTCTGCATGGGGGAACTCTCCAAAAACCTGTTGGGTAACGGCGGGCACGGCAGCGCGCACCCGGTCCGGCGGCAGTAGAAAGTGAGGAAATCAGGCCGGCTTGAGCCAGCTCTCGGTCAGTGCGCCCCAGTACGCGGCACCGGTCAGCAGGATGTCGTCGTTGAAGTCATACGCGGGGTTGTGGACCATCGGCCGCGACACGCCATTGCCGATGAACAGGTAGGCGCCGGGGCAACGTTGCAGCATCCAGGCGAAGTCTTCGCTGCCCATGAGTTTGGGGGTAGTGCCATCGACCGCATCGGCACCGACCAGATCAACGCCGACTTGCCTGGCGAATTCGGTTTCGGCTGCATGGTTGACCAGCACCGGGTAGGCCGGACGATGTTCGATGCGCGAACTGCAACCGAAACTCCGGGCCTGGGATTCGATGATTGCGCGCACGCGTTCGAGGGTCTGTTCGCGCACTTGGGCATTCAGTGCCCGCAAGCTCAGGCGCAGGATTGCCTGTTGTGGAATGACGTTGGCCGCCTCCCCCGCCTGCAACGCGCCCACCGTGACCACCGCCGCCTGTTGCGCATCGATGTTGCGCGCGACCACGGTCTGCAGGGCCATGACCACGCTGGCCGCCGCCACCAGCGGATCGACCGCCAGATGCGGCATCGAACCGTGGCCGCCGACACCTTCGATGGTCACGTTAAGCAAATCCTGCGAGGCCATCATCGGCCCCTCACGAAAACCCAAATGGCCGGTGGGTAGCCCCGGCATGTTGTGCATGCCGAACAGCGCATCGCAGGGGAAACGTTCGAGCAGGCCATCGGCAAGCATCGCTTCGGCACCGCCCTGGCCCTCTTCGGCAGGCTGGAAAATCAACGTCAGGGTGCCGTCGAACTGGCGTGTCGCCGCCAGGTAGCGCGCCGCGCCGAGCAGCATCGTGGTGTGGCCGTCATGCCCACAGGCGTGCATGCAACCCTGATGCTGGCTGCTGTAGATTGCACCGGTGTTCTCGATGATCGGCAGCGCATCCATGTCCGCCCGCAAACCGAGTCTGCGCGGGCTACTGCCATTACGCAGCACGCCGACTACACCGGTCTTGCCGATGCCGGTGTGCACCTCGTAGCCCCAATCCGCCAGGGATTTGGCCACCAGCGCCGAGGTGCGGTTTTCCTCGAAGCCGAGTTCCGGGTGGGCGTGGATGTCCTGGCGGGTGGCGTGCAGATCGCTGGCCACGTCGTTGAGCCAGGCAAGGATGTGCTGATATCGGGTCATGACGATTGTCCTCGGGCCGGGTGTAGTCCCGTTCTTGTTGTTCGCAGTGATTTCGCGACACGTCAAAGGCAGGTCGCGCTCACCGCCAGATAACCGCGAGTCGCGCGCCAGGACAATCGAATGTGGTTCCACAGAGTGGAACCTGAAGGGATATCAGGGCTGCAAGCGGCAGCCCTGGCGCTCGCTGACCCATACCGCGCCGTTGCTGCGGCCCATGCCGCTGACCGTGACACGCTTGCCGGCCGGGTCATCGGTAAAGCCGCTGGCGGGCAGCCACTGTTTCACATAACCGTGGCAGTACTCGGTGTCATTGTTCATCACATAGCGGCACGAACAGTATTCCTTGGCGGTGTAGGCGCTGATGATGTCGGGGAACGCCCACAGCGCCACCCGCTCGTGCCAGACCCAGCCGATCAAGGCGATCAGCACAATCAGCAATAGCGAACTGACCGGTCGACGGCGAATGAAACCGCTCATGGCTGCACCTTCCCGGCAAAGGCCTTGAGCGCGAGCCTGAGCAATTCGTTGTGCCGGTAACTGCCGTCGCGGTCATCGCCGTAGCGGACGATCACCAGTTGTTCACTGGGGATCACATACATCGCCTGGCCCCAATGCCCCAACGCGGCGAAGGTGTCGGCGGGGGCATCGGGCCAGGGTCGTGCCGCGCCCCCGACCGCTCGATTGAGCCACCAATGGCCGCCGGGCACCGCATCGTCTTGACCGGCATGATAGTGAGCGAACGGCTCGCGGTTGAACGCCACCCAGTCCCTGGGCAGCAATTGCTTGCCTGCCCAGCGCCCCTCGCGGGCCATCAACAGACCGACCCGGGCCAGATCCCGTGCAGTGAGGTAGGCATAGGACGAAGCGACTAAAGTGCCCGTGGCATCGGTTTCCCACACGGCATGGCGAATGCCCAGCGGTTCGAACAGCGCAGTCCACGGATAGTCCGGATAGCGACTGGGGCCGACGATGGTTTTCAATGCGGCGGACAACAGGTTGCTGTCACCGCTGGAGTAGCGAAACGCCTGGCCCGGAGCCGCGTACGCCGTATGGGCCGCGGTGAATTCGGCCATGTCGTGGTGACCACGGGTGTAGAGCATGGCCACCACCGAAGACTTCAGCGGTGCGTATTCGTAGTCTTCTTGCCAGTCCAGGCCCGAGGCCCAGTGCAGCAGGTCGGCCATGGTCATGTCGGGATGCTTTTGCAGGGGCTGATAAAACTTCGCCGCCGGGTCGTCGAGTTTGAACAAACCTTCGCCATAGGCCACGCCGAGGACGGCGGCCATCAGGCTCTTGCTGATCGACCAGGTCAGGTGAGGTGTCTCGGCCGTCGTCGGGCCGGCGTAGCGTTCGTAGATCAACTGGCCGTCGCGGATCACCAGCAAGGCATCGCTGCGAATGCCCTGGCGAGTGATGTCATCACGGGATGGGAAGGCATAGGCCTCCAGGGCTTGAAACGCCGGACCGGTCGGTGTCGGGGCGGTCGGCCATTGCTCGGCGGGCCAGTTTTCAGCCTGGGTCGTGAGGCTGAGCAACAGCAGGAAAATCAGGGACAAGCCTTTGGACATGGCGGGGGCTCGGAGATTGAACCTGCTGAGCCTAGTCGAGGTTGATGACAGTTCAGAAGTTCATGTTGCCAATCAGGTCGCCTTCGCGAGGGATCTCGCTCACACCAAAGATCCATTGTGGGAGCGGGCTTGCTCGCGAAGGGGCCAGTCAATTCAACGAAAATTCCGCCAATGCCTTGGCCAACCTCTTCCCCCGCGCCCCTCCCGCCAACTCCATCACCGCCTGATCCCGCTGCCACATCGCCGCCCACTCTTGAGGCCCTTCAGCCAACGCCTCATTCACCTCAGCCTTGAGCCCTTCGAACTGCGCAAACAATCCGCCAAGCAACACATGCCCGGCCGGATGGGTCGGTGGCTGGCGGCTGGTTTCCGCACATCCGGCCAACACCGCCAGCAAACGTAGTTGCAAGCCTTGCGGCCAATCGCATTCCTGACCGACGCCATACAGCCACGCCGTCATGGCACTCAGTACATAGATGTCCTCCAGCGTGCGGAACGGTTTGACGTACGCGTCCCAACCATCCCCCGCGAGCAATTCGCACAGCGCGTTATCCAGAAACAAGCGGCCATGGCTGATGTCCGGCATCAACGGGATCGGCGCCAGTTTTTCCACCCGCACACCCGGCTCATCACGATAGATCACCGCCAGGCTCAAGCGTGGATCGGCACCGGGTTCTTCGCTGCGCGCCGCCACCAGCAGCCAGTCGGCGGCATTACCGGCGGTGACGAAATCCTTGCGTCCGCTCAAGCGCAAACCGCTCAACCGGGTTTGCATGTCGGCCGGGCGCAGGCTGCGCTGTTCGGTGGCGCACAGTGCGCCCAGGCTCAGGGGCGCGCTCGGCCAGAGCATGCGCAAGGCCGCCTGATACCCCACCAGAAACGCCAGCCCCGGCGTCGCCATCAACCGCCCGCCAAGCACGGCCAATTCAAACGGCGTGACCGTGCCCAACTGCTGCAACAAGGTCGCGAAACCTTCGGCCAGATCCGGGTTGGCGGGCAAGCGATCACGGCGGTTCAACAGGTTTTGCCAGGGCATAGGAGGCTCCTCGAGGGCTGTCACATAAGCATCACCAAAGCTTAATGGCGATGACACCGGGGCTACATAGCCTGACTTTGCACAACACGGCTAGACAAAGAAAGTCGATTCGCTGTAGCCCAAAGACGGGTAAGCAGCCCGCACGGAGATTCGCCATGACTCAGATCGCCCGCATCAGCGACACCGGCAACGAACGCCGCCTGCAAGCCGAACGCCTGGTGGGCGCAGAGGCATTGCAGGAGGCCCAGGCCTTGCGCTTCAACGTGTTCAGCGGTGAATTCAACGCCAAGCTGAAAGGCGCGGAACTGGGTCTGGACATGGATGACTACGACGTTCACTGCGCCCACATCGGCGTGCGTGACCTGAACACAGGGCGTCTGGTGGCGACCACCCGTTTGCTCGACCACACGGCTGCCAGCAGCCTGGGCAAATTCTACAGCGAAGAGGAATTCAGCCTCCACGGCCTGGTGCACCTGCAAGGCCCGATCCTGGAAATCGGTCGCACCTGCGTCGATCCGGCCTATCGTAACGGCGGCACCATCGCCGTGCTCTGGGGCGAACTGGCCGAAGTCCTGAACCAGGGCGGCTACAGCTACCTGATGGGTTGCGCGAGCATTCCGATGCAGGATGGCGGCGTGCAGGCCCACGCGATCATGCAGCGTCTGCGCGAACGCTACCTGTGCACCGAACACCTGCGCGCCGAGCCGAAAAACCCGCTGCCAAACCTGGACATCCCGTCGAACGTGATCGCCGAAATGCCACCGCTGCTCAAGGCCTACATGCGCCTGGGCGCGAAGATCTGCGGCGAACCCTGCTGGGACGAAGACTTCCAGGTCGCCGACGTGTTCATCCTGCTCAAGCGCGACGAGCTCTGCCCGCGTTACGCCAAACACTTCAAGGCGGCTGTGTAATGAGCCGGTTGCGGGTGTACGCGCGAATCGCGCGAGTGCTGCTGGTGGTAACGCTGGGCCTGGGCATGGCCAGTGTGTTCGGGGTGTTCGAGCGTCTGGGCATGGCCCATTCGATGGCGCGTCGTCAGCGCTGGTCGCGGTTTTTCATGGCCCGCCTGAGCAACGCCCTGCCTTTCGATGTGACCGTGCATGGCGAGCTGCCGAAAACGCCGATGCTCTGGGTCAGCAACCACGTGTCCTGGACCGACATCCCGCTGCTGGGGATGCTCACGCCGCTGTCGTTCCTGTCCAAGGCTGAAGTGCGCACCTGGCCGGTGGCCGGCTGGTTGGCGGCCAAGGCCGGCAGTCTGTTTATCCGCCGTGGCTCGGGTGACAGCCAATTGATCCGCAAGCAGATGACCCGTCACCTGGAACAGGCTCACCCCCTGCTGATGTTCCCGGAAGGCACCACCACCGATGGCCGTTCGCTGCGTACTTTCCACGGCCGCCTGCTGTCCGCCGCCATCGATTCCGAAGTGGCGATGCAGCCGGTGGCGATTCGTTATGTGCGTGACGGCGAGCCTTGCGCGCTGGCTCCGTTTATTGGCGACGATGACTTGCTGTCGCACCTGATGCGGTTGTTTGCCAATGATCGTGGCGGTGTGGAGATTCATCTGCTCAAGCCAATCGAGTGTCTGGGCCGGGAACGTGCAGCGCTGGCGTTCGAGGCACAACAGGCGGTGCAGAAGGTGTTGTTCGGGACTGTTGTCGAACCGCAACGAGCACCGATGCGCCCTGCTATCGCAGCTTAAACACAGATCCCCTGTGGGAGCGGGCTTGCTCGCGAAAGCGGCGTGTCAGGCGACATTGATATCGGCTGACACGCCGCTTTCGCGAGCAAGCCCGCTCCCACATGGGTCTTATGTCGCAGAATAGTTCCGGGCAAAATCCTGTAGCTGCGGATAGAACAACCGAAAATCCTCGCTCAACGGTTCATACAACCGCCGCAACTCCTGCATCGCCGCCGCCAGCTCTTGCGGCCGGGTCAGGCGCCGCGAAATCCCGCGCAACACCTGTTCCAGTACTTCGAATTCCTGATACGACCCCAACCAGTCATTGGCCACCATGTGCGGGGCAATCTTCGCCAGCCGCTCCGGCAACTGCCGTTCGCTGGACAGCACGCGATACACGTCTGAAGTGAACAGCTCCAACGGCCGGTCGGCATACAGCGCCCAGTCCCGGGCCAGGCAATGGTCGAAAAACACGTCGAGCACGATCCCCGCGTAGCGACGTCGGGTCAGCGAAAAACGCGATAACGCGATGTCCACCAGCGGATGGCGATCGGTGTACACATCGATGCTGCGGTGCAACTGGATAGCTCCTTCGATTTCCGGAGCGAACTGCCCTTGCAGCCGTCCCTTGACGAAATCGCCATACAGACTGCCGAGCAATTGGCCAGGACGCTGGCCACCGAGGTGTAGATGTGCGAGATAGTTCATGGGCGCAGCTTAGCACTGCCCCCTTGTCTTGTTACACTCAACATATCGTTATAACTCGATATACCGAAATGTGAGCGGGTCAGAGCCAAATCATATTTGTATATCGCGAAATACCGATTTAAAGTTCGCCTCATCGCGATATAGCGTTTTAAACATCACGAGCCCACATCATGACCATCAATCTCGACGAAATAATAAAAGCCCTGGCACACCCAGTACGGCGAGAAATCCTGCACTGGCTCAAGGACCCGACCGTCGAATTTCCCGACCAGTCCCACAGCAACGAACACGGCGTTTGCGCCGGGCAGATCGATCAACGTTGCGGCTTGTCGCAGTCCACGGTGTCCGCACACCTGGCGACCCTGCAACGCGCCGGCCTGATCAGCAGCCGCAAAGTCGGCCAGTGGCACTTCTTCAAACGCAACGAGGAAACCATTCAGGAATTCCTCAAAACCTTCAGTAAAGAGCTCTGATCCAGCCGAAAAGGAATTAAATAATGCCCCTCTCGCTACTCATCCTGGCCTTGAGCGCCTTCGCCATCGGCACCACCGAGTTCGTCATCATGGGCCTGCTGACCAATGTGGCGGCCGACCTCGGTGTGTCGATTCCCGGTGCCGGCTGGCTGGTGACCGGTTACGCCCTGGGCGTGGCCATCGGCGCGCCGTTCATGGCGCTGGCCACCGCCCGGCTGCCGCGCAAGGCTGCCCTGGTGGCATTGATGGGCATCTTCATTATCGGCAACCTGCTCTGCGCGGTGGCCGGCGACTACAACGTGCTGATGTTTGCCCGTGTGGTCACCGCCCTGTGCCACGGTGCCTTCTTCGGCATCGGTTCGGTGGTGGCGGCTGGCCTGGTGCCGGCCAACAAACGCGCTTCGGCCGTGGCCCTGATGTTCACCGGCCTGACCCTGGCCAACGTCCTTGGCGTACCGCTGGGCACCGCCCTCGGTCAGGAAGCCGGCTGGCGTTCGACCTTCTGGGCCGTGACGGTGATCGGTGTGATCGCACTGATCGGTTTGATCCGCTTCCTGCCGGCCAAGCGTGATGAAGAAAAACTCGACATGCGCGCCGAACTGGCCGCACTCAAGGGCGGCGGCATCTGGCTGTCCCTGAGCATGACCGCGCTGTTCGCCGCCTCGGTGTTCACCCTGTTCACCTACGTCGCACCGCTGCTGGGTGAAGTGACCGGCGTCTCGCCCCGTGGCGTGACCTGGACTCTGATGCTCATCGGCCTGGGCCTGACGGTCGGCAACATCATCGGCGGCAAGCTGGCCGACAAAGGCATGGCCGCGACGCTGATCGGCGTGTTCATCACCATGGCCGTGGTGTCCACCGTGCTGACCTGGACCAGCGTTGCGCTGATCCCGACCGAAATCACCCTGTTCCTCTGGGCCACCGCGTGCTTCGCCGCCGTACCGGCGCTGCAAGTGAACGTGGTGACCTTCGGCAAGGCCGCACCGAACCTGGTGTCGACCCTGAACATCGGCGCTTTCAACATCGGCAACGCCCTGGGTGCCTGGGTCGGCGGCAGTGTGATCGCCCATGGCTTCGGCCTGACCAGCGTGCCGCTCGCGGCAGCCGTACTGGCGGTACTCGCCCTGCTGGTGACCCTGATTACTTTCCGTCAGAGCGGCAATCCCGATCTGGCCCCTGCTACTTCTAACTGATCTCCAAAAGAGAGCCATTAAATGACGACTATTTTCGATCCGATCAAACTGGGCGACCTCGAGTTGGCCAACCGCATCATCATGGCGCCACTGACCCGCTGCCGCGCCGACGAAGGTCGCGTGCCCAACGCGCTGATGGCCGAGTACTACGTGCAACGCGCCTCCGCCGGCCTGATCCTCAGCGAGGCCACTTCGGTCACGCCGATGGGCGTCGGCTACCCGGACACCCCGGGCATCTGGTCCAACGACCAGGTGCGCGGCTGGTCCAACGTGACCAAGGCGATCCATGGCGCGGGCGGCAAGATCTTCCTGCAACTGTGGCACGTGGGTCGCATTTCCCACGGTTTGTACCTGAACGATGAAGCCCCGGTCGCCCCGAGCGCCATCCAGCCCAAGGGCCACGTCAGCCTGGTTCGCCCGTTGGCCGACTTCCCGGTGCCGCGCGCTCTGGAAACCGCTGAAATCGCCGACATCGTCGACGCTTACCGCGTCGGTGCCGAGAACGCCAAGGCGGCCGGCTTCGACGGTGTGGAAATCCATGCTGCCAACGGTTACCTGCTCGACCAGTTCCTGCAAAGCAGTACCAACCAGCGCACCGACAACTACGGTGGCTCCCTGGAAAACCGTGCCCGCCTGCTGCTGGAAGTGACTGACGCGGCGATCGAAATCTGGGGCGCCGGCCGTGTCGGGGTGCATCTGTCGCCACGTGCGGACCTGCATGACATGGGCGACGACAACCTGGCCGAAACCTTCACCTACGTCGCTCGCGAACTGGGCAAGCGTGGTATTGCCTTCATCTGCTCGCGGGAAAAAGAAGGTGCCGACAGCCTCGGCCCACAACTCAAGGAAGCCTTCGGCGGCCCTTACATTGCCAACGAGCGTTTCACCAAGGACAGCGCCAACGCGTTGCTCTCCAGCGGCCAGGCCGATGCAGTCGCCTTCGGCGTACCTTTCATTGCCAACCCTGACCTGCCGGCACGCTTGCAGGCCGACGCGCCGCTGAACGAAGCGCGCCCGGAACTGTTCTACGCCAAGGGTCCGGTCGGTTACATCGACTACCCGACGCTATAATTAACACTTTCTTGTTTTAAAGGCCTCCGCGCTCTTGCGCCGAGGCCTTTTTTGTCCGAAAAAAATTAAACAATACTGCTTTTACTAACTCTCTCGATTCCCCCCATCAAGCACTCCATCCACATCAAGCAAGATAAACTAACAACTCACTTCAGCCCGCTTATTGAATAACCGCCCATCACGAACAACAATGACTTAAACCCATTCACACCCAAGCACTACTTAAATGGAATTAAGCCAATGCCTTCACTCGCAAAACTCATAAAGATCACTCTGACAGGGCTAACACTCGCCCTCACAACAAGCAGCTCCAGCTTTGCTTCAAACGAAAAGTACAAACCACTCATTCAATCCGAAGACCCGGACACAACGACTATTCACTATCACATTAAAAACCTCACAAACAACACAATGAAGCTTTCAAAGCCTACAAAAAAACAAAGCAACTCCTCCTACCCCATCAGTGAGTTCGATGTCCCCGCCAAGGGCCGATCCGAATATGCAGCTGACTTCCCAAAATTCTTCAGCTCCATTGCTTTCGGTAAAGCGACCGAGTTGACAGAAACATTTGCCTACATTTCGGGAAACAAAGAATGTCTATACACAGCATCCATTGAAGTCAGGCTGGAAAAACAAGGGGCCGATGTCGAACGAGTGCCCCATTGGTCGGGCAATGGCAAATCAACGGGTGCTGAAGCGGCTGACTGCTCAACTGAAATTCTTGAAGTGAAAAATAGCCACCCAAATAGTATGAGCATTGAGTTCACCATGGAATAACCCCGCGCCTCCCATCTACGAGTAAGCAAAAATGCACACTTACAAACTGCCAATACTTGCATTGCTTTTATTTTACTCAATCAATGCAAACAGCATGACCGACACCGTCATCACCCTAGAACTATCGAACAATACTTTCGGCACGTTAAAACTGAAGAACATTTCGGGTCTGGAAATTCCGCTGAATGGTCCTTTAATCACATTTAACGTCGGGCCAGGCACCAAAGAATTCCTCGACATACCCTATCCAAGACCCTTTACACTCGACAAATCAGGCTGGCAACCTCGCAGGCAAAAAGTTGCACCTGTCAACCTCGACCTGGAATATGAAGTGCATGGTTATCGATGCCGACTGAAAACCCGGATGGATGCTCCGATTGGTTACGGCGTTTTAGAGCCTGACTACAAACCTGACTGGAAGATAACAGTGGAACCATCAGGAAATGGCCAGTACAAATGCAACGCAACGATCTCAAAAAAGATGACGAAGCCACCCTTCAGTTACATAGTTGACTTTAGTATCAGTAAATAGACATCGTAATAAGTCGGAGGGGAACGTCCCGACCTCTGTGCCACTCCCTCCGACCTCCCCTGCGCCCCGAGATCAGTTCACAAACCGATGTCCGCACGGTGCAAAAAACGGAAGACTCACATTCGCTCACAGACTCGACACAAATTCCCTACAAATTACTGAGCTTGCTACCTGTCAACCTGCCGAGTGTAAGTATATAAAAGCACCCCATTGCCGAAGGGCGCGTGAAGAACTGTTCATCTGCGGCCTCAGTGGTTGACACACAAGGCACCAATTACGCATTTTGCTTTATTTGCGCAGGCTGGGGCTGAAGCGCAACAGATCCAGCCCGGTATCGATCCAACGCTCGGCTTCGGCGTGCAGTTCAAAACTGTCGGGGGCCAGCAACCACTGGTACAGGATGCCGTCAATGTAAGCATGCAAGCTGATCGCTGCGCGGGCGGTGTCGAGGTTTTCCGGCAACTGGCCGCGATTCACGGCATTACTCAGGGCCAGGCCGATCCGCACATTGCATTCGAGACTGGCTGAAACTCGTTGTTGGCGCAGGTCGCACATTTCATCGGTGAATTCGCACTTATGAAAAAGAATCTCATTGATGCGTCGGGTTTTCGGGTCCAGCGCAATTTGATGAAACAAATGAATCAACAGCTTGCGCATGCAGCCCAGGGGATCGAGTTCGTCTTCGCTTTCGCTGGCCTTGGCCATTTCTTCCAGGGGCTCATGCAAGGTGTCGAGCATGGCCTGCACCAGATCCGCCTTGTTGCTGAAATGCCAGTAGATGGCCCCTCGAGTGACACCGGCCAGGGTTGCGATGTCCGCCAGGGTCGTGCGCGCCACGCCTCGCTCGTAAAAGGCCTTTTCGGCCGCCACGAGAATTTGCGCGCGGGTTTCCTGAGCTTCCTCTTTGGTACGACGGACCATGGCAGTACAACCTCAATCAGGGTGACTCAGCGATGCCTGAACATCGGCTGAATAAAAGTGGGGCGAACGTTCTGGGGGTTCGTCCCCGGCCTACAATTCCAACCTTTCAACGACTTGTGTAACGGCCGGTGTAACGACATTGATACGCAGCCTGGGTATTTACAAACAGCCATGTACGTAAGTATATTACTTAGCAAGCTACTTATCCACTCGGCAAACAAATTTCAACCTTCCACCTTTCTAGTGCGCACCTTGCGCGCCTGACCCGAGGATTTTCATGCAATTCAAGCCAGCTGTTACCGCTCTGGTCGCCGCCGTCGCCCTGGCATCGCTGCTCAGCGGATGCAAAAAGGAAGAGGCAGCACCGGCCGCCCCACCGCCTCAGGTCGGCGTCGTGACTCTGCAACCGCAAGCTTTCACCCTGACTTCCGATCTGCCCGGCCGTACCAGCGCGTTCCGCATCGCCGAAGTCCGCCCGCAGGTCAACGGCATCATTCTCAAGCGCCTGTTCAAGGAAGGTAGTGACGTCAAGGCCGGCCAGCAGCTCTATCAGATCGACCCGTCGATCTATGAAGCAACGCTCGCCAGCGCCGAAGCCAACCTGCGTTCGACCAAGTCGATTTCCGACCGCTACAAGCAACTGGTCGACGAACAAGCCGTAAGCCGTCAGGAATACGACACCGCCGTGGCCAACCGCCTGCAATCGGAAGCCGCGCTGCAAACCGCACAGATCAACGTGCGCTACACCAAGGTCTATGCCCCGCTGACCGGCCGCATCGGCCGCTCCTCGGTGACCGAAGGCGCGCTGGTGAGCAATGCCCAGGTCGACGCAATGGCGGTGATCCAGCAAATCGACCCGATCTACGTCGACGTGACACAGTCCTCGGTCGAGTTGCTGCAACTGCGCCGTGAGCTGGAAAGCGGTCGCCTGCAAAAGGCCGGCGATAACGCAGCCTCGGTCAAGCTGACCCTGGAAGACGGCAGCGAGTACAAGCTGGACGGCAAGCTGGAGTTCTCCGAAATCTCGGTTGACCAGACCACCGGTTCCGTCACCCTGCGCGCGATTTTCCCGAACCCTGATCACACCCTGTTGCCTGGCATGTTCGTGCACGCCAAGTTGCTGGCCGGTGTGAACAGCGCGGCGATCCTGGCCCCGCAGCAAGGCGTCACCCGCGACCTCAAGGGGACGCCAACCGCACTGGTTGTCGGCCCGGACAACAAGGTCGAACTGCGTCAACTCAAGGCCAACCGCACCGTCGGCAATCAATGGCTGATCGAAGACGGCCTGAAGGCCGGCGATCGCCTGATCACCGAAGGTTTGCAATTCGTCAAACCCGGCATCGAAGTCAAGGCCAGTGAAGCGACCAACGTAGCCGCAATGAACCCGGCCCCCGCCCAGGCAGCTGATAAAGCCTCTGGCGGCAAAGGGGAGTAAACCATGTCGAAATTTTTTATCGACCGTCCGATTTTCGCCTGGGTAATTGCCCTGGTGATCATGTTGGTCGGGGCACTATCGATCCTGCGGTTGCCGATCAACCAGTACCCGAGCATTGCACCACCCGCGATCGCCATCTCCGTGGCCTACCCGGGTGCTTCGGCACAAACGGTACAGGACACCGTGGTTCAGGTGATCGAGCAACAACTCAACGGTATCGACAACCTGCGTTATGTATCGTCGGAAAGTAACTCCGACGGCACCATGACCATTACCGCGACCTTCGAGCAAGGCACCAACTCCGACACCGCGCAGGTTCAGGTCCAGAACAAGCTGAACCTGGCCACCCCGCTGCTGCCGCAGGAAGTGCAACAGCAAGGTATCCGCGTCACCAAGGCGGTGAAGAACTTCCTGTTGGTGATCGGCGTGGTGTCGCGTGACGGCAGCATGACCAAGGACGACTTGTCCAACTACATCGTGTCGAACATGCAGGACCCGATCTCGCGGACCGCCGGTGTCGGCGACTTCCAGGTGTTCGGTTCCCAGTACGCCATGCGTATCTGGCTCGACCCGGCCAAGTTGAACAACTACAACCTGACCCCGATCGATGTCAAAACCGCCATCGCTGCGCAGAACGTCCAGGTATCGTCCGGCCAGCTCGGCGGCCTGCCTGCCCTACCCGGCACCCAGCTGAACGCGACGATCATCGGCAAGACCCGCCTGCAGACCGCGGAGCAATTCGACAAGATTCTGCTCAAGGTCAACAAGGACGGCTCCCAGGTTCGCCTGAGAGATGTCGCTGAAGTCGGTCTGGGTGGCGAGAACTACAGCATCAACGCCCAGTTCAACGGCGCCCCGGCTTCCGGCCTGGCGGTGAAACTGGCCACCGGTGCCAACGCTCTCGATACCGCCAAGGCCTTGCGCACCACCATCGACAGCCTCAAGCCGTTCTTCCCTGAAGGGATGGAAGTGGTGTTCCCGTATGACACCACTCCGGTAGTAACGGAATCGATCAAGGGCGTGGTTCACACCCTGGTCGAGGCGGTCGCTCTGGTGTTCCTGGTGATGTTCCTGTTCCTGCAGAACTTCCGTGCCACCATCATCACCACGATGACCGTACCGGTGGTATTGCTCGGTACGTTCGGCATCCTCGCGGCCGCCGGTTTCAGCATCAACACCCTGACCATGTTCGGCATGGTGCTGGCCATCGGCTTGCTGGTGGACGACGCCATCGTCGTGGTGGAAAACGTCGAGCGGGTGATGAGCGAAGAAGGCCTGTCGCCCAAGGAAGCCACCAAGAAGTCCATGGGTCAGATCCAGGGCGCACTGGTCGGTATCGCCCTGGTGTTGTCGGCGGTGCTGCTGCCAATGGCGTTCTTCAGCGGTTCCACCGGTGTGATCTACAAGCAGTTCTCGATCACCATCGTCTCGGCCATGGCCCTGTCGGTACTGGTCGCGCTGATCTTCACCCCGGCGCTGTGCGCCACCATGCTCAAGCCGATCCCGAAAGGCGAGCACGGCGTACCCAAGCGCGGTTTCTTTGGCTGGTTCAACCGCAATTTCGACCGCGGCGTTCGCAGCTACGAACGCGGTGTCGGCAATATCCTGCAGCGCAAGATCCCGTATCTGCTGGCGTACCTGCTGATCGTGGTGGGTATGATCTGGCTATTCGCCCGCATTCCAACGGCGTTCCTGCCGGAAGAAGACCAGGGTGTACTGTTTGCCCAGGTGCAAACCCCGGCCGGTTCGACTTCCCAGCGCACCCAGGTGGTCGTGGACGAAATGCGTGAATTCCTGCTGCGCCCTGGCAAGGATGGCGGTGAAGGCGATGCGGTGAACTCGGTGTTTACCGTGACCGGCTTCAACTTCGCCGGCCGTGGCCAGAGTTCGGGCATGGCGTTCATCATGCTGCGCCCGTGGGACGAACGTAACGCCGACAACAACGTGTTCAAGGTCGCGGCCCGTGCCCAGCAGCACTTCTTCACCTTCCGCGATGCCATGGTGTTCGCCTTCGCGCCACCGGCGGTACTGGAACTGGGTAACGCCACCGGTTTCGACGTGTTCCTGCAGGACCGTGCCGGTATCGGCCACGAAAAACTGATGGAAGCGCGCAACCAGTTCCTCGGCATGGCCGCACAAAGCAAGATTCTGGCTCAGGTGCGTCCGAACGGCCTGAACGACGAACCGCAATACCAGCTGGAAATCGATGACGAGAAGGCCAGTGCCCTGGGCATTACCATCGCCGACATCAACAACACCCTGTCGATTGCCCTGGGCAGTAGCTACGTCAACGACTTCATCGACCGTGGTCGGGTGAAGAAGGTTTACGTGCAAGGCCAGCCAGGCGCTCGAATGGGCCCTGAAGACCTGCAGAAGTGGTACGTGCGCAATAGCGTCGGCACCATGGTTCCGTTCTCGGCGTTCGCCAAGGGCGAGTGGATTTACGGTTCGCCGAAACTGGCCCGCTACAACGGCGTGGAAGCGATGGAAATCCTCGGTGCCCCGGCGCCAGGCTACTCCACCGGTGAAGCCATGCTCGAAGTCGAAGCCATTGCCAAGAAACTGCCGGCGGGTGTCGGTATTTCCTGGACCGGCCTGTCGTACGAAGAACGTCTGTCCGGTTCACAAGCGCCAGCGCTGTACGCCCTGTCGCTGCTGATGGTGTTCCTGTGCCTGGCGGCGTTGTATGAAAGCTGGTCGATTCCGATCGCAGTGATGTTGGTGGTACCGCTGGGGATCATCGGTGCACTGATGGCCACCAGCCTGCGCGGTTTGTCCAACGACGTGTACTTCCAGGTAGGTTTGTTGACGACTATCGGTCTGGCGGCGAAAAACGCCATTCTGATTGTCGAATTTGCCAAGGAGCTGCATGAACAAGGGCGTAGCCTGCGCGATGCGGCGATCGAGGCGTGCCGCATGCGTCTGCGACCGATCATCATGACCTCGCTCGCCTTCGTTCTCGGCGTGGTACCACTGGCGATATCCACGGGCGCAGGTTCCGGTAGCCAGCATGCAATCGGTACCGGCGTGATCGGCGGTATGATCACGGCGACTGTGCTGGCGATCTTCTGGGTCCCGCTGTTCTTCGTCACCGTGTCGTCCATAGGCCAGCGCAAAATCGCCGACCAGGATGACGCTACTGAAACTCCTAAAGAGGCTGGCTAATGAGCAAGTCGCTACTCTCCCTGACAGTCGCCGCCTTCGTGCTCGGTGGCTGTTCGCTGATACCTGATTATCAGCAGCCCGAAGCGCCGGTGGCGGGCCAGTACCCGCAGGGCCTGGCGTACTCGCCGGCCCAGGCACCGGCGCAAGCGGCTGCCGAGCAGGGCTGGAAGCAGTTTTTCCATGACCCGGCGTTGCAACAGCTGATCCAGGTTGCCCTGGAAAACAACCGCGACCTGCGTGTCGCGGCCCTGAACATCGACGCGTTTGCGGCTCAGTACCGCATCTCCCGTGCCGATCTGTTCCCGGCCGTCTCGGCCAACGGCACCGGCAGCCGTCAGCGGCTTCCGGCTGACGCTTCGCAGACCGGCGAAGCCGGCATCACCAGTTCCTACTCGGCCACGGTCGGGGTCAGCGCCTATGAACTCGACCTGTTCGGTCGGGTTCGCAGCCTGAACGAAGAAGCCTTGCAGAAGTACTTCGCCACTGAAGAAGGCCGCCGCAGCACGCAGATCAGCCTGGTGGCCAGCGTGGCCAACGCCTACCTGACCTGGCAGGCCGACAAGGAACTGTACAAGCTGACCCAGGACACCCTGGCCGCCTTCGAGGAGAGCTACAAGCTCACCGCCCGCAGCAACGAAGTCGGTGTTGCCTCGGCTCTGGACCTGGCGCAGTCGCGCACCTCGGTGGAAAACGCCCGTGCGCAACTGGCCAAGTACACCCGCCAGGTCGCCCAGGACGAGAACAGCCTGGTGCTGCTGCTCGGTACCGGCGTCCCGGCCAACCTGCAAGCAGCCAAACCGCTTGATGACGACCTGCTGAGCGACGTTCCGCCCGGTCTGCCGTCGGACTTGCTGCATCGTCGTCCGGACATCCTTCAGGCCGAGTACAACCTCAAGGCCGCCAACGCCAACATCGGCGCGGCGCGGGCTGCGTTCTTCCCGAGCATCAGCCTGACAGCCAATGCCGGCACCCTGAGCCCGGATCTGTCCGGTCTGTTCAAGGGTGGTTCAGGCACCTGGCTGTTCCAGCCGCAGATCAACCTGCCGATCTTCAACGCCGGCGCCCTGAGCGCCAGCCTGGATTACTCGAAAATCCAGAAAGACATCGGCGTGGCGAACTACGAGAAGTCCATTCAAACGGCCTTCCAGGAAGTCGCCGACGGCCTGGCCGCCCGCCAGACCTACGTCCAGCAGTTGCAGGCACAGAAAGACTTCGTCAGTGCCAACCAGGACTACTACCGCCTGGCCGAGCGTCGCTACCGCATCGGTGTCGACAGCAACCTGACCTTCCTCGATGCCCAGCGTCAGCTGTTCAGTGCGCAACAGGTGTTGATCACCGACCGCCTGGCGCAGCTGGTCAGCCAGGTCAACCTGTACAAGGCCCTGGGTGGTGGCTGGAACGAACAGACGGCGAAGAACGAGCCGTTGAAAGAACAAGCGCCGAAGATGAAATACTTCTGATAGCGCTGTGAAAACAAGAAGCCCACCGATTGGTGGGCTTTTTACATAAAACAACTATTATTCATACTAAAAAATCTTAACCTGAAACACCAGAAAGACAATTAAAGAGCTAACCATCATATTCGGCCGAAAACTCTTTCGACACAACTTTCACCACCACACCATTCCGATCCAAGTATATAAACTCAAAACTGCCTTTAATATATTTTCTCGCCGAGTCGTCGATAATGTCCGACACAGTTAACTTTCCTTTCCCATAATTATCACCTTGCAGATTTGCATCTGGCCTCCCTTTGCCAAATAAAGCCGCTACCTGCCAAGGCTGGTCTCCAAAAGGATCTCTGATTTCATAACTTCCCTTTGCCGGCATAATGATGGTCATGAAGCCGACTGCCTGTACAAGATGACCAGTATCCTCTCCAAAATAAGCTTCCAGAGAGAGGCTTGTGTTTCCCATGACGAAGCTGATCCATCTAGTTTCCAAAGATACTGGAACAGCGTTGCCCCTTGTAACTTCGAGCTTGATAAATCCCTGTGCGCTATTGGGCTTCTCATACCTTGCGCCACGAACATCAATAGCTTCAAAGGAACGCACTTCAATTTCTTTATCAGTCATGCCACTTGCTCCTAAATTTATATCACTACGAGATATTTACTAAATACATCACACAAGAGACTACACCTGTAAATCAGCTCCCTCTACTGTCAGAAATACCAGTTAGCAAGGACAAACCGACCAATTTCAGTAAAAAACTTCAGATGTACAACAGGCACTGATTACCGATCGCCTGGCGCAGCTGATCAGTCAGGTCAACCTGTACAAGGCACTGGGTGGTGGCTGGAACGAACAGACGGCGAAGAACGAGCCGTTGAAGGAAGAAGCGCCGAAGATGAAGTATTTCTGATAGCGCTGTGAAAACAAGAAACCCACCGATTGGTGGGCTTTTTGTTGGTTGCCTGAAAATCTGTTTTGTCGGTTATGGCCCCATCGCGAGCAAGCTCCCACAGTGGACTTACGGCGTGCATAAGATTTTTGCCAAACCCGGCCCTCCTGTGGGAGCGGGCTTGCTCGCGAAGAGGCCCGTAAAACCATTACAAAACCATGCCCAATGTTGCGTTCGATAATCGCCCAAAACCCGCTTTTTACGATTGAACCATCCAGTACATTCCACGCACCATCCGAACCACAAAACCAATAACAACAGGTTCGACACCATGTCCCCGCGCCCCGCCCTCTCCGGCTGATCCGCTTCGTTTTGTGCTGATTTCAAATATTCGTCTGCAACCCCGGGTTGCGGCATCACCGCGCTTCATCCCCAAGAATTAGAGAGACCCGAGCTCATGACGTCCTCCACCGCGCAGTATTTCGTACCCAGCCTGATCGCCGCCGCCCTGGCCAGCGCCGCCCTGCCCGCCTATGCCGAAGAGTCGGGTTTTGTCGAAGGGGCCAAGGTCAACCTGAACCTGCGCAACTTTTACATCAACCGCAACTTCACCAACCCGACCAAGGCCCAGGGCAAGGCTGAAGAGTGGACGCAAAGCTTCATTCTCGATGCCAAATCCGGCTTCACCCAAGGCACCGTCGGGTTCGGCATGGATGTGCTCGGTTTGTATTCGGTCAAGCTCGACGGCGGCAAAGGCACCGGCGGCACGCAACTGCTGCCACTGGATCACGACGGTCGTCCGGCGGATAACTTCGGGCGCACCAACGTGGCGTTCAAAGCCAAGCTGTCGCAGACCGAAGTGAGAGTCGGCGAGTGGATGCCGGTGCTGCCGATCCTGCGTTCGGACGACGGTCGTTCGTTGCCGCAAACCTTCCGTGGCGGCCAGATCACCTCGAAGGAAATCAATGGCCTGACGCTCTACGGCGGCCAGTTCCGCCAGAACAGCCCACGGGACGACAGCAGCATGAGCGACATGTCGATGACCGGCAAAGCCGCGTTCACCTCCGACCGTTTCAACTTTCAGGGCGGCGAGTACGTGTTCAACGACAAGCGCACCCAGATCGGCCTGTGGAACGCCGAGCTCAAGGACATCTACAGCCAGCAATTCGTCAACTTGATCCACAGCCAACCGCTTGGCGACTGGACCCTGGGCGCCAACCTCGGTTTCTTCCATGGCAAGGATGACGGCAGCGCCCGGGCCGGTGAGCTGGACAACAAAACCATGTACGGCTTGTTCTCGGCCAAATACGGCGGCAACACCTTCTACGTCGGCCTGCAAAAACTCACCGGCGACAATGCCTGGATGCGGGTCAACGGCACCAGCGGCGGCACACTGGCCAACGACAGCTACAACTCCAGCTACGACAACGCCCAGGAGAAATCCTGGCAAGTACGTCACGACTACAACTTCGCCGCCCTCGGCGTACCGGGCCTGACCCTGATGAACCGCTATATCAGTGGCGACAACGTGCACACCGGCAGCATCACCGATGGCAAGGAATGGGGACGTGAATCGGAACTGGGCTACACCGTGCAAAGCGGTGCGCTGAAGGACCTGAACCTGAAATGGCGCAACTCGACCATGCGCCGGGATTACAGCAACAACGAGTTCGATGAGAACCGCTTGATCATCAGCTATCCGATCAGCCTGCTCTAGACCTTACGATCGCCTTCGCGAGCAAGCCCGCTCCCACAGTTGACCGAGCCGCAACGGCAAACACGGTCTAATGTGGGAGCGGGCTTGCTCGCGAAGACGTCAGTTCAATCAATGCAAATCATCGGGCTTACTCCCGCGACTCAATCCCCAACTCATCCCACACCGACTCGGCCAGGTGGAATGTCGCATTGGCCGCCGGAATCCCGCAGTAGATTGCACTCTGCATGATCACTTCCTTGATCTCGCCACGGCTGACGCCGTTGTTGGCGGCGGCACGCAGGTGCAGCTTGAGTTCGCCCTCGCGGTTCATGCCGATCAGCATGGCGATGGTGATCAGGCTGCGGGTATGGCGCGGCAGGCCCGGGCGAGTCCAGATGTCACCCCAGGCGTGGCGGGTGATCATCTCCTGAAACTCCGAGTTGAACTCGGTCAGGGTGGTCAGGCTACGGTCGACGTGGGCGTCGCCGAGGACTGCGCGGCGGACTTTCATCCCCTCGTCGTAACGTTGTTTCTCATCCACAGCAATACCCTCAATCAGCCGACAGAAACGCCAGCACGCGCTCGCTGAACGCATCGCTTGCCTGGACGTTGGACAAGTGCGCGGCGTAGAACTCGGCGTACTCGGCCCCGCGCACATGCTCTTGAATGAAATGCCCACCGGACGGCGGCGTCACGGCGTCTTCGGTACCGGCAATCACCAGCAGCGGTGCCTTGATCGACGACAATTGATCACGGAAATCGGCATCGCGCACGGCTGCGCAGTTGGCTGCATAGCCTTCTGGTGAAGTGGCCGCGAGCATATCGGTAATCTGCTTGGCCACCGCCGGGTTGGCTTCGGAGAAGTCCGGGGTGAACCAGCGGGCAATCGACGCATCGCGCAGGGCAACCATGGCCGCCTGACGATCACGCAGCACCATTTCGATACGCGGGTTCCACACCGACGGATCGCCGATTTTCGCCGCGGTGTTGCACACGATCAGCTTGTTCAGGCGATCGCCGGCATTGATGCCCAGCCACTGGCCGATCAACCCGCCCATGGACAGTCCGCAGAAATGCGCACGCTCGATGTGCAAGGCATCCAGCAATGCGAGCACGTCGCGGCCCAGTTGCTCAATGCTGTACGAGCCCGGCGTCACCAGCGATTGGCCGTGACCACGGGTGTCAAAACGCAACACGCGAAAATGCTCGGTGAACGCCGGGATTTGCGCGTCCCACATGTGCAGGTCGGTGCCCAGGGAGTTGGACAGCACCAGCACCGGCGCGTCGACCGGCCCATCGAGTTGGTAATGCAGTTCGCCCTCGGCGAGTTGTACAAAAGCCACAGCAAGTCTCCTTCAGGCAGTCAATGCAGAATGTTCAGCCACCGCCCGCTCGACCCAGGTTTTGGCCTGACCGAGATAGTGGGCGGGGTCAAGCAGATGATCGAGCTCAGCCGCCGACAGCTCGGCGGTCACTTGCGGTTCGTCGCCGAGGACCGCACGCAGGTGACGTTGTTCGGTCACGGCGCGTTTGCAGCATTGCTCCAACAGATGATGCGCGGTATCGCGCCCTACCCGCTGCGCGAGGACAATGCTCACCGCTTCGGCGAGCACCAGGCCCTGGGTCAAATCGAGGTTGCGAGCCATGCGCTCGGCATCCACTTCCAGCCCCTGGGCGATCAACAATGCTTGATGCAGGCTGCCCGACACCAGGCAGCAAATCTCCGGCAGGGTTTCCCACTCGGCATGCCACAGGCCGAGGCTGCGCTCGTGTTCCTGGGGCATGGCGCTGAACAGCGTCGAAAGCAAACCCGGTACACGCGTCGCCGCGCCAATCAACACCGCCGCGCCCACCGGATTGCGCTTGTGCGGCATGGTCGAGGAGCCGCCCTTGCCTGGCGCCGAGGGCTCGAACACTTCGCCTGCCTCGGTTTGCATCAGCAGGCTGATGTCGCGCCCGAGTTTGCCGAGACTGCCGGCGATCAGGCCAAGCGCGGCGCCGAACTCCACCACACGGTCACGCTGGGTGTGCCACGGCTGCTCAGGCAGGGTCAATTGCAGTTCTTCGGCCAGCGCCCGGGCAATCGGCATGGCCTGTTCGCCAAGGGCCGCAAGAGTTCCGGACGCACCGCCGAATTGCAGCACCAGCAGGCGCGGCTTGAGTTCGGCCAGGCGTTGCCGGTTGCGCGTCACCGCCCCCAGCCAACCGGCGATTTTCATGCCGAGGGTGACCGGCGTTGCATGCTGCAACCAGGTGCGTCCGGCCAATGGCGTGGTCGCGTAGCGCTGGGCCTGGGACGCGAGGGTCTGCCCCAGTTGTGCCAGGTCGCTCTCGATCAGCTCCAGCGCGCGGCGCAGTTGCAGCACCAGGCCGCTGTCCATCACGTCCTGACTGGTCGCGCCCAGATGCACATAGCGCTCGGCTTCGGCATCGGTGGCCGCGATCTGTTTGCCCAGCGCCTTGACCAACGGAATCGCCGAATTACCCGCCGTGGCAATCGCCTCGCCCAACGCCGCAAAGTCGTAAAGCCCGGCGCGGCAAGCCGCTTCAATCGGCGCGACAGCACTCGACGGAATCAACCCGACCCGCGCTTCGGCCCTGGCCAGTGCCGCTTCGAAATCGAGCATGGCCTGGACCCGGCCCGGATCGCAGAACACCTCACGCATATCGCGGCCCGTGAAATAGGCATCGAACAATTGATTGCCCGGTCGCTGGTTCATAAACAGTTCCTTAAGGCGCGGGCCTTTGCGACCCGCGCGTGAAGATCAAAGGTCTTGCTGCAGATACTTCGGCTGTTTCGGCAGGCGCAGGCTGAACAGGAATGCCACCGCCATCATCACCGTGACGTACCAGTAGAAGGAGTTTTCCATGCCCACGGCCTTGAGGCTCAAGGCCACATACTCCGCCGAACCACCGAAGATCGCATTCGCCACCGCATACGCCAGGCCGACACCCAGTGCGCGCACCTCGGGCGGGAACATCTCGGCTTTCACCAGGCCACTGATGGAGGTGTAGAAACTGACGATCGCCAGCGCCAGGGTAATCAGCACGAAGGCCAGAAACGGACTGGTCACGCTTTTGAGGCTCAACAGGATCGGCACGGTGCACAGCGTGCCGAGGGCGCCGAACCAGAGCATCGAGTTACGCCGGCCGATCTTGTCGGCGAGCATGCCGAAAACCGGTTGCATGCACATATAAAGGAACAGCGCGCCGGTCATGATGTAGCTGGCGGTCTTGGCCGGCATGCCGGCGGTGTTCACCAGGTACTTCTGCATGTACGTGGTGAATGTGTAGAAAATCAGCGAACCACCGGCGGTGTAACCGAGTACGGTGATGAACGCGGCTTTATGGTCGCGAAACAGTGCGCTGATGCTGCCGGCGTCCTTGTTTTCGCGCATTTCCTTGCTGGTGGTCTCTTTGAGCGAACGACGCAGATACAGCGAAACCAGCGCCGCCATGGCTCCCACCACGAAGGGAATCCGCCAGCCGTAAGCACGCAGGTCATCTTCGGTGAGGAACTGTTGCAGGATCACCACCAGCGACACCGCGAGCAACTGGCCGCCGATCAGGGTCACGTACTGGAACGAGGCGAAGAAACCGCGCTGGCCCTTGAGCGCTACTTCGCTCATGTAGGTCGCGGTAGTGCCGTACTCACCGCCCACCGACAAACCTTGCAGCAAACGGGCGAACAGCAACAGGATAGGTGCCCAGACCCCGATGCTGTTGTAGGTCGGCAGGCAGGCGATAAGCAAGGAGCCGAAGCACATCATCAGAATCGAGATCAACATCGAATTCTTGCGCCCGTGCCTGTCCGCCAACCGACCGAAAATCCAGCCGCCAATCGGCCGCATCAGGAACCCGGCGGCGAACACGCCTGCGGTGTTGACCAACTGCACGGTGGGGTTATCGGACGGGAAAAACGCCGGGGCGAAATAGATCGCGCAGAAAGCGTAGACGTAGAAGTCGAACCATTCGACCAGATTGCCGGACGAGGCACCGACGATGGCGAAGATCCGCTTGCTGCGTTCTTCGCCCGTATAAAGAGCTATAGAAGCTGTGGGTGTTGTCATTGTTTTTTCACTCAATGGGGGCAGAGAGAGTCTAGACACACTTTGCAACAGTCCCGTTCCACAGATGCATTGGCGAACACATATCCCTGTGGGAGCGAGCTTGCTCGCGAAGGCGTCGTATCAGTCGATATCAATGTTGTCTGATACACCGCTTTCGCGAGCAAGCCCGCTCCCACAGTTTTTTTGCGGTGTTCGCTTAATAGTCGAAGAACACCGTCTCGGCATCGGTACCCTGCAGAATCACGTTCCACTGGTACACGCCCGACGCATCCTGCTTGGCCAGCAACGTATTGCGACGCTCGGCCGGCACGCATTCCAGCAACGGATCGTTCACGTTGGCCGCCTCTCCATCAAAGTAGATCCGTGTCAGCAGGTGCTTCACCAGACCACGGGCAAACACCAGTACCACCAGGTGCGGTGCCTGAGTCGTGCCGTTGAGCCCCTCGACCGTTCCCGGCTTGATGGTCGTGAAACGAAAGCGCCCTTCGGCATCCACCGGCACCCGGCCAAAGCCTTCGAAGTTCGGGTCCAGGGGTTTTTCCTGGTCGTCCTCCGGATGGTCATACTTGCCGGCGGCGTTGGCCTGCCAGACTTCCAGCATCGCGTCATTGACGATGTCGCCATTGCCGTCGACCACTTGCCCGGTGATCGCCACGCGCTCGCCCAGGGTTTGTTCGACGGTCAGGTTTTCGCGGTTCAGCCAGGTCAGGCCGATGTGGTAGTACGGCCCGACGGTGTGGGACGTGGTCGCAGTCAGCGTCATCTTATTTCTCCATCGGCGTGGCGTCGCGGCCGCGCAATACGATGTCCCAGCGATAACCGAGGGCATAGGAAGGGATGGTTTTTTCCAGATCGAACGTGGCGATCAAACGCTCCTTGGCGCTGGTATCGGGCACGCAGTTGTAGATCGGGTCGTACGCCAGCAGCGGGTCGCCCGGGAAATACATCTGCGTCACCAGGCGCGTCAGGATACTCGGACCGAACAGCGAGAAGTGGATGTGCGCCGGGCGCCACGCGTTGTGGTGATTGCCCCACGGATAGGCGCCGGGCTTGATGGTCTGGAACTGATACCAGCCATCGGCGTCGGTCACGGTGCGGCCGGTACCGGTGAAATTCGGATCCAGCGGTGCGTCGTGCAGGTCGCGGGCATGGGCGTAGCGACCGGCGGCGTTGGCCTGCCAGATCTCCACCAGAATCCCCGGAACCGGCAGACCGTTTTCGTCCAGCACGCGGCCGTGAATGATAATGCGTTCACCCTGTGGCTGCCCCTCATGCTGGGCAGTCAGGTCGTTGTCCTTCTCGTTGACGCGCTCGGCACCGATAGTCGGACCGGTGATTTCCGATAACGAATGGGGCAAAAACACCAACGGCTTTGACGGCGAGCGCAGGTTGGTGGATTGATAGGCCGGGTGCAGGTATTGCGGCTGAGTGCCCGCCTGCGGGCGACGGTAACCAGGCTTGTCAGTCATGAAATTTTCCTCAGTTCTTATAAGTCTTCAGAGCGCGTCAGACGCGCTCGATCGCCAAGGCCAGACCTTGACCGACACCGACGCACATGGTCGCCAGACCTTTCTTGCCACCGGTCTTTTCCAGCTGATGCAACGCCGTCAGCACCAGACGCGCACCGCTCATGCCCAACGGATGGCCCAGGGCGATCGCGCCACCGTTCGGATTGACCTGGGCGGCATCGTCGGCGATCCCCAGTTCACGCAGCACCGCCAGGCCCTGGCTGGCGAAGGCTTCGTTGAGTTCGATCACATCGAAATCGCTGACTGCCACGCCGAGGCGCTCGGTCAGTTTACGCACCGCCGGCACCGGGCCGATGCCCATCACCCGAGGGGCTACACCGGCGCTGGCCATGCCCAACACTTTGGCGCGGGCGGTCAGGCCATGTTTCTTCACGGCTTCGGCCGAGGCCAGGATCAATGCGGCTGCGCCGTCGTTTACACCCGAGGCATTACCGGCGGTGACGGTTTTGTCGGGGCCGTTGACCGGTTTCAGTTTGGTCAGGGCTTCCAGGGTGGTGTCGGTGCGAGGATGTTCGTCCTGGCTGACCACGGTTTCGCCCTTCTTGTGGGCAATGCGCACTTCGACGATTTCTTCGGCGAAGAACCCGGTGGCTTGCGCGACGGCGGTGCGCTGCTGGCTGCGCAGAGCAAAGGCGTCCTGATCTTCGCGGGAGACTTTGTAATCGTCGGCCACGTTGTCACCGGTTTGCGGCATCGCATCCACGCCGTACCGGGCTTTCATCAACGGGTTGATGAAGCGCCAGCCGATGGTGGTGTCTTCGAGCTTCATGTTGCGCGAGAACGCCGCGTCGGCCTTGCCCATCACGAACGGCGCGCGGGACATCGACTCGACGCCACCGGCAATCGCCAACTCCATCTCGCCACTGGCGATGGCGCGGAACGCGGTACCGATGGCATCCATGCCCGAAGCGCAGAGGCGGTTGAGGGTCACGCCGGGAATGGTTTCCGGCAGGCCCGCCAGCAGCAGCGCCATACGTGCGACGTTGCGGTTGTCTTCACCGGCCTGGTTGGCGCAGCCGAGGAACACCTCGTCCACGGCGGTCCAGTCCACTGACGGGTTACGCTCCATCAGTGCCTTGATCGGCACGGCCGCCAGGTCGTCGGCGCGAACCGTCGACAGGCCACCGCCGAAACGGCCGATGGGGGTACGAATCGCGTCGCAGATATAAACGTCACGCATCACGCTTCTCCGGGGGCTTGGCCGTGGGCGGCAGCGGTGCGGGCTTCGAGGTCGCGCAGCGCAGTCAGTTCGACTTCAGTCGGCTCGGCGGTTTGCTCAACATGGTCGGCAAAGCGAATCGCCCAACCGGTGGCGGCGACCACTTGCTCGCGGGTCACGCCCGGGTGCAATGCGGTGACCACGAATTCGTGGGTGCCCTCCTCCGGCTCCATGATGCACAGGTCGGTGATGATCCCGACCGGACCGGCGCCTGGCAGGCCGAGACGCTTGCGTGAATCACCGCCCTCGCCGTGGCCGACCGAGGTAATGAAATCGAGTTTGTCGACAAAGGAGCGCGACGATTGCTTGAGGATAATCAACACGCTCTTGGCGGAACCTGCAATTTCCGGCGCGCCACCTGCACCCGGCAGGCGCACTTTCGGCGCGTGATAATCACCCACAACGGTGGTGTTGATGTTGCCGAAACGATCGACCTGCGCCGCGCCGAGGAAACCGACGTCAATGCGCCCGCCCTGCAGCCAGTAACGGAAAATCTCGCCGGTCGGGACTACGGTGTCGGCGGTTTCCGCCAACTCACCGTCACCGATCGACAGTGGCAATACACTTGGCTTGGCACCGATCGGACCCGATTCGTAAATCAGCACCACATCAGGTGAAGAAGTCAGGCGCGCCAGGTTGGCCGCTTTCGACGGCAGGCCGATCCCGACGAAGCACACCGAACCGTTCTTCAGGCGGCGAGCGGCGGCGACGGTCATCATTTCATTGGTGGTGTAAGTCATTACTTCGCCTCCGAAGCGGCGGCCAGTTTGGCCTGGAACTCGCTGAAGTCAGCGCTGCCGTGGATGTATTCGTTGATCCACGCGGTGAAGGTTTCACGGTCGCGGGCAATCGGGTCCCAGGCCTGGTAGAAGCGGTTGTCGCGCTCGTTGTAGCCGTGGGCGTAGGACGGATGCGCGCCGCCAGGCACGTGGCAAACCGCGCTCAAGGCCCAGGTTGGCAATACACAGGAGTTCATCGGTGCATTGAGGTCGTCGACGATTTCCTCAACGGTGACGATGCAGCGCTTGGCGGCCAGCGCGGCTTCTTTCTGCACGCCGAGAATGCCCCAGAGCAGCACATTGCCTTTGCGGTCGGCTTTCTGCGCGTGAATCACGGTAATGTCCGGGCGTACCGAAGGCACGGCGGCCAGCACCTCGCCAGTGAACGGGCAAGTGACGGATTTGATCAGCGGGTTGACCTTCGGCAAGTCGGAACCGGCGTAGGCACGCAGGACCGCGAATGGCAGGCCGGAAGCGCCGGCGACATAGGCATTGGCCAGGTCGGCATGGCTGTGTTCTTCGATTTCCAGCACGTGGGGCCACTGCTTCTCTACGGCGTCACGCAGACGGTGCAGCGAGCCTACGCCAGGGTTACCACCCCAGGAGAAAATCAGCTTGCGGGCACAACCGGCACCGATCAACTGGTCGTAGATCAAGTCAGGGGTCATCCGCACCAGGGTCAGGTCTTTCTTGCCCTGGCGAATGATTTCGTGACCCGCCGCCGTCGGGATCAGATGAGTAAAGCCTTCGAGCGCGACCGTATCGCCGTCGTTTACGAATTGCTTCACCGCGTCGTGCAGCGAAAGGATTTCAGCCATTGGGGCAGGCTCCCGTTTATTGTTAACCGACAGTGGAAGAAGGCGCCGATGCGCAGCGCCGGAATGACTGAAGGTTAAGCCTGTGAAAAACGCCAAACAATCCGATAATCGACTAAGCGTTCGATTATCGAACACATTGTTGTCTGGCTACCGATCCCCAAAAGCTTCGCGAGCAAGCCCACAGGTGACCGCGTATCCCTGTGGGAGCGGGCTTGCCCGCGAAGAGGCCATCAAACTTACTGAAGATTCCGAAGCCTGAACTCAGGTCGCATCCGCATGACTGACCATGCCCTTGATCACCACCGCCGTCGTCGCCAGCACCGCCGGAATCACCAGCGCCGTCAGCACTTGCTCGAAGTTCCAGCCCAGCCCCAGCAGCGTCGCGCCCATCCAGGCACCAAGGATGGCACCGAAGCGGCCGATGCCGAGCATCCACGACACTCCGGTGGCCCGCCCTTGAGTCGGATAGAACCGCGCCGCCAATGACGGCATCGCCGATTGCGCACCGTTGACACACATCCCGGCCACCAGCACCAGGGTCGCCAGCAGTGCGATGTTGCCCAGGCTCTGCCCTACTGCGTAGGCAAACACCCCGGCCAGCAGGTAGAAAGTGCCGATAACCTTGTGCGGATTGAACCGGTCCATCGCCCAGCCCACGCCCACTGCACTCAGCACGCCACCAAACTGGAACAGCGCGCCGATGAAGGCCGCCTGCTCCATGCTCGCGCCACTGTCACGCATCAGGGTCGGCAGCCAGCTGGTCAGCAGGTAAACGATCACCAGCCCCATGAAGTAGGTCAACCACAACAACAAGGTGCCGGTGCTGTAGGTGCCGGAGAAGATCACCGCAAACACATTGCGCGCCTTCACGGTTTTCTGTTCCGGTACGCTGAAACTGGACGCTTGGGCCACCACCATCGGGTCTATCGGCGCCAGTGCCTTGCGCACTTTGTCCGTACCGCGGTTGCGCACCACCAGGTAACGCGCCGACTCCGGCAGCCAGAGCAGCAAAACCACGGCAAGGATCAGCGGCAGAATCCCGCCGATCAACAGCAGGCTGTGCCAGCCAAAGGCCGGAATGAGCTTGGCCGAGATGAATCCGCCACCGGCCATGCCGAGGTTGAAGCCACAGAACATGCTGGTCACCAGCAGGGATTTTTTGCGCTCCGGGGTGTACTCCGACAGCAGCGTGGTGGCGTTCGGCATGCCGGCACCCAGACCCAGGCCGGTCAGGAAGCGCAACACCAGCAACTGATCGACATTGGTGCTGTAGGCCGAGGCCAGGCTGAAGGCACCGAACAACAGCACCGCACCGACCAGTACGACTTTTCGCCCGAAGCGGTCAGCCAGAGGGCCGGAGCCCAGTGCGCCGAAGACCATGCCGATCAACGCCGCACTCATCACCGGGCCGAGACTGGCACGGTCGATACCCCAGTCCTGGGACAGGGCCGGGGCGATGAAACCCATGGCCGCGGTGTCGAGGCCATCGAGGAAGACAATCAGGAAACACAGAATCACCACGCGCCACTGGTAGCGCGAAATGGGTTGGGCATTGATGAAGGACTGCACGTCGAGGCAGTTACCTACAGCAGACTGAGGCTGGTTCATTATTTTTATTCCACGGATCGCAGTCGAACGGTGTCAGCAGATGCTGACGAAGCCGCGACAGTAATGATCCCGAGGAAACAGCGTCAATTCGATAAACGCGACTCTGTGCGTTTATCGAACAGCTTAGGCAAACAGCTGGGCGCTGAGGTCGCGGCTGGCGCTCAACAAACCGGGCAGGAAACGCTGTTCCAGTTCATTGCGGCTGACTCGCCCCGCATGGGTGCTGACGTTGAGGGCCGCCACCACCTGCCCGGAAGCATCGTACACCGGGACGGCAATCGAACGCAGCCCTTGCTCGAGCTCCTGATCGACGATGCACCAGCCTTGCAGTCGTACTTCTTGCAGGCATTCGAGCAACGCCTCGGGGGTGTGGATCGTGCGGCTGGTCTTGGCCTGCAATTCGGCGTGGTCGAGGTATTCGCCCAGCGACGTGTCATCCAGAGCGGCCAGCAGGATCCGCCCCATCGACGTACAATAGGCCGGCAAGCGTCCGCCTACCGACAGGTCCACCGAAATCAGGCGCTGGGTGGTCGCGGAGCGGGCGATGTACAGAATGTCATCACCCTCCAGCGTGGCCATGTTGCAGGCCTCGTGCAGTTGCTCGCTCATGCGGTCCAGGTAAGGCTGGGCGGAAACCGCCAGCGGCGTCGATGAAACATAGGCATGGCCGAGGGTCAGCACTTTGGGCAGCAGCGAATAGGTGCGGCCGTCGGTGGTGGCGTAGCCGAGCTTGATCAGGGTGTGCAGGCAACGGCGCACGGCGGCGCGGGGAATTTCCGTGCGGTGGCTGATCTGGGCGATGGTCAGGTGCCGTTTGCGCTCCTGGAACGCTTGCACCACGGCCAGGCCACGGGCCAGGGACGTCATGAAGTCCGGATCGCCGGTCAGTGCCTGGATCCGTTTGGCCGGTGAGGCAACGATGGGAGGAGCCACTGAAGCGAAGGAATTGCGCATTTGATCGTTCATACAAGGTCCTTTTACCCATTCGGATCAGCGACTATTACAAAGGGCTGGCGCCTGGCGCTCAAGCCCGACTCGTCAACTCCGTGCGATTATCGAACGATCGACCGATAATCGCAATCCACCGATACGCCGATGCCCGGTTTTCATCGACTCTCGTCCCCATGTTTACGTCGAATCGGCACCGGACTTAATGGGGAAATCCAATTACCGTAACTTGCCTGACTGAATGGCATCAGAAAGGCATCGCAGCGATCTGGAATCAGTCGACGCTCTACTTAATCGTAAAGTTGCGAGCAACAAAACGGTCACACACCAAGAACAACTTTTAACTCTTTGGAGATAGTGTTCTTCAAATCGCCCGCTATAATACAATTCAGTAGCGCTTCGGTTTTTTACTTGCCGAGCCCGCTGCCCGGCAATGCGATGTTCCATCACCGTTGCCCGTTGCAAGCGCCAGATCCGCATTGCACAGCCTTGCCGATGCGCTTGCCGAACCAGGAAACTGAAGCTACGTCAGCTGTTTATCTCTGGTGCCGTGGCCGCCTGTGACATGGAAGTATTGATCACGTTATTGTCAAAAACGATGCCTGGACGGGCATTGACCATTCGACGAACATGATCAAACGATTTGATGCAGCGCGTTTTCACCAGAATTTATCCCAACTCAATCAGGTAGCACTGTGACGAAAGACGAACTGCGCGCGGAACTAGAGCGCCAGGAACAACGTTACAAGGAAGTTTACGGCGGAGAAGTCACCACTTACGCCGCTCAACCCGAACCGGAACGCAAACCCTGGCGTAAACGCGCCACCGTTCAGGATCAGGTTTTCCAGCAGGAAATTCAAAAAATGGAAAAGGAACTCAAAGCCGAAGAGCCGTGACTGCTTCGGCCTGATCCTGACAAGGGCCTGCCTCTGCACCCGTTAAAAGCGGGATGTATGGATGTTGCCTTTCGCGCCCGCTACGAGCGGGCAGCGGCCATCACCGTCGCCGAATCCGGCAGATTTCCGGTATCTGACCTATTTCTCAGATTTTTCTCACAGCCGTTCAGGCACCTCTTACCGGGTCGCGACGGTTTTGTGACAGAGTATTTTTTCATTTAAATCAACAACTTAAAAAACGCAGCAAAACCGTGGGTTTTCAGGTACGGCGGCAAAAAAAATCGTTGAAGAATGTAACCGATGAGCAGCTAGTGCATTGATTAGCAGTCTTTTCTGGCATAATCGCGCCCCCTTATGACCGGGTCAGAAAACCTTCATGATCGATTTATTCAGCGGACTGGATGCTTGGGTGCTTGTGAGCCTCTTGCTCGCCCTGGCCTTTGTCCTCGCCTTCGAGTTCATCAACGGCTTTCATGACACCGCTAACGCGGTGGCGACCGTTATCTACACCAAAGCCATGCCGCCTCACCTGGCGGTGTTCTTCTCCGGTGTGTTCAACTTCCTCGGCGTGCTGCTGGGCGGGGTCGGCGTGGCGTATGCCATCGTTCACCTGCTGCCGGTGGAGCTGCTGATCAATGTGAACACCGGCCATGGTCTGGCGATGGTGTTCTCGTTGCTCGCCGCAGCCATCACCTGGAACCTGGGCACCTGGTACTTCGGTATCCCCGCCTCCAGCTCCCATACGCTGATCGGTTCGATCCTCGGCGTGGGCCTGGCGAACGCCTTGATCAACGACATACCGTTGGCCGATGGCGTGAACTGGCAGAAGGCGATCGATATCGCCATGTCGCTTGTGTTCTCGCCGATGGCCGGTTTCCTGATCGCCGCACTGATCCTGATCGGTCTTAAATGGTGGCGCCCGCTGTCGAAGATGCACAAGACGCCGGAACAGCGCCGCAAGATCGACGACAAGAAACACCCGCCGTTCTGGAATCGCCTGGTACTGGTGATCTCGGCCATGGCCGTGAGTTTCGTGCACGGTTCCAACGATGGCCAGAAAGGTATCGGCCTGATCATGCTGGTCCTGATCGGCATCGTGCCGGCCCAGTTCGTCCTCGACCTGAACAGCACGACCTATCAGATCGAGCGGACTCGCGACGCCACGTTGCACCTGAGCCAGTTCTACCAGCGCAACTCGGAAACCCTGGGTGAGTTCCTGGCCCTGGGCAAGAGCGTGGAAGGCGATCTGCCGGAGAAATTCCGTTGCAACCCGCAACAGACCGAACCGACCATCAGCGCCCTGCTCGGCACCCTCAAGGGTGTAGCGGACTACCACTCGCTGTCGGCGGAAAGCCGCATCGAAGTACGTCGTTACCTGCTCTGTCTGGACGACACGGCGAAGAAAGTCAGCAAGTTGCCAACGCTCGGTGCCCGTGAAAAGGCTGACCTGGACAAGCTGCGCAAGGACCTGACCACCACCACCGAATACGCCCCATTCTGGGTGATCCTGGCGGTTGCACTGGCCTTGGGCCTGGGCACCATGGTCGGCTGGAAACGCGTGGTACTGACCATTGGCGAGAAGATCGGCAAGCAAGGCATGACCTACTCCCAGGGCATGTCGGCGCAGATCACCACCGCCAGCCTGATCGGCATGGCCAACATCTTCAGCCTGCCGGTTTCCACCACCCACGTGCTGTCCTCGGGCGTGGCGGGCACCATGGTCGCCAACAAGAGCGGCCTGCAAGGCGGCACCGTCAGAACCATCCTGTTGGCCTGGGTATTGACCCTGCCAGCCACCGTGGCCCTGTCGGCCGGGTTGTTCTGGCTGGCCTCGAAGGCCCTTGGCAGCTGATAAGCAGCCAAACGAAAAAGGCGCGCTCCGCAAGGAACGCGCCTTTTTTATTGCTGCAATCGTCTTAACACCATAGAACCAATGTGGGAGCGGGCTTGCTCGCGAAGGCGGTGTGTCAGTAAACATAGATACCGACTGACACGGCCTCTTCGCGAGCAAGCCCGCTCCCACATTTATCTTCTGTACTTCCTCAAAAGACAGGCAAAAAAAAGGGCAACCGAAGTTGCCCAAAATGCCTTGCGTGCTCATTGCATCCAGAAAGAACTACGGTTACTTCCGCTTGTGCGAATCTTTCCAGATAAAAAGTCCGAACCCTGCAAAAAATACAAGCATGAGGCTGACGGTCAGCACTCCGGCGATCACCACGTTGTCGAAAAACATGACGCGTCTCCTGTACCTGCCCTGTTGCGATAGGGCTAAGTTAACCAAACGGGCAGGAGAGAATATTGACCGGGATCAATGTCGCCCGAGACTGGGCAAGAGGGAGGGGGAAGTTTGACCCGCATCAATGAATGCGGGGGCTTTCAGCGCTTTTTCGGTTTGTTCTTCGGCTTTTTTTTGGCCTTGCCCAACGGCATGGCCTGCTCGAACGCCTGGCGAACTTCATTGAGTCGCTTGTCATTGAGGTCATGAACACGCTTGGCGCGTTCAGCATTGAGGTCAATCAGTTTGTCGTCTTGGCTCATGGCGGTCAGTGCATCGCTTGAAATGAGTTTAAGCCGCCGTAGCGTTCGGCAACCCTGCGCCAATAATGCGGCCTGACGGCCGTGCTGACCAGCCTGCGCTCAAATCTCGATATCGACCCACAGCCCCTGCCGCGGCTGATCTTCCATCAGCGGCGCCACCGGCACGGTGTTGTCGGCATTGAGCTCATCCCCGGGAATCGCCAGGTGAGCCTCGGGGTCATTATCAGCCTCGTGGCGACGTCGTTCCTGCTCCTGCCTGCGGCGCTGTTCCTCGCGCAGCACCAACCCGTCCTCTTCAGGATTGCGCTTTTGCAGGTCGATGGTGCTTTCACTGGAGCTTTCCTGCACCGGCACCACCGGAGGAATATCCGGACGCTGACGGATCGGATCGGTCTGTGAAGTGATCGGCACGGCACTCAATGGGAGCATCGGTGGCAGCATGTTTTCAGTCTCCTCTCAGCAGGCTGTCGGCTGCGGGGATGGCGACTTGAGCCATCGGTCGCAAACTGTGACTCATTTGGCACTCATTAGTGCACCGGACGGCGCGTCATGCACAGGTGGGCTAACGTATGACTGTGAGTTTTTCTGAGAGTCCTTTGGCCCTGAAGCCCTCATTCCGTTAAGATAGCCCGCTTTTTCAGGTGGGAGTCAGGCAGCATGGCGCAGCAGTATCAACCGGGGCAACGCTGGATCAGTGACAGCGAAGCCGAGCTGGGTTTAGGCACCGTTCTGGCACAGGACGGCCGCTTGTTGACCGTGCTCTATCCGGCCACTGGCGACACTCGCCAGTACGCGCTAAGGAATGCGCCCCTCACCCGTGTGCGGTTTTCGCCGGGTGACTCCATCACTCACTTCGAAGGCTGGAAGCTGACCGTTCGCGAAGTCGACGACGTCGATGGCCTGCTGGTCTATCACGGCCTCAACGGGCAGAACGAAGTGGTCACCCTGCCGGAAACCCAGCTGTCGAACTTCATCCAGTTCCGCCTGGCCAGCGACCGTCTGTTCGCCGGCCAGATCGACCCGCTGGCCTGGTTCTCCCTGCGTTACCACACACTGGAGCACACCAGCCGCCAGTTGCAGTCCTCGCTATGGGGTCTGGGCGGTGTGCGTGCGCAACCGATCGCGCACCAGTTGCACATTGCCCGCGAAGTCGCCGACCGTATCGCGCCACGGGTTCTGCTGGCCGACGAAGTGGGCCTGGGCAAAACCATTGAAGCCGGCCTGGTGATCCATCGCCAATTGCTTTCGGGCCGCGCCAACCGCGTGCTGATCCTGGTTCCGGAAAACCTCCAGCACCAATGGCTGGTGGAGATGCGCCGCCGCTTCAACCTGCAGGTCGCGCTGTTCGACGAAGAACGCTTCATCGAAAGCGATGCCGGCAACCCGTTCGAAGACACCCAGCTCGCGCTGGTCGCACTTGAGTGGCTGGTGGACGACGAGAAGGCCCAGGACGCGCTGTTCGCGGCGGGCTGGGACTTGCTGGTGGTCGACGAGGCTCACCACCTGGTGTGGCACGAAGATCAGGTCAGCCCCGAGTATTCCCTGGTCGAGCAACTCGCCGAGACCATTCCCGGCGTACTGCTGTTGACCGCCACCCCGGAACAACTGGGCCAGGACAGCCACTTCGCTCGTCTGCGCCTGCTCGACCCGAACCGCTTCCACGACCTGCAAGCCTTCCGCGCCGAGAGCGAAAACTATCGCCCGGTGGCTGAAGCCGTTCAGGAGTTGCTGGACAAGGGGCGCTTGTCGCCGCAAGCCCACAAGACCATCCACGGTTTCCTCGGCAACGAAGGCGAAGCCCTGCTGGCGGCCGTCAACGATGGCGACACCGAAGCCAGCGCCCGTCTGGTGCGTGAATTGCTCGACCGCCACGGCACCGGCCGCGTGCTGTTCCGTAACACCCGCGCCGCCGTGCAGGGGTTCCCGGAGCGCAAGCTGCACCCGTACCCACTGCCGTGCCCGGACGAATACCTCGAACTGCCGTTGGGCGATCATGCCGAACTGTACCCGGAAGTCAGCTTCCAGGCTCAACCGGACGCCAGCGAAGAAGAACGCTGGTGGAAGTTCGACCCGCGCGTCGAGTGGCTGATCGACCAGCTGAAGATGCTCAAGCGCACCAAAGTGCTGGTGATCTGCGCCCACGCCGAAACCGCCATGGACCTGGAAGACGCCCTGCGCGTGCGTTCCGGCATCCCGGCCACGGTGTTCCATGAGGGCATGAACATCCTCGAGCGTGACCGCGCCGCCGCCTACTTCGCCGACGAAGAATTTGGCGCGCAAGTGCTGATCTGCTCGGAAATCGGCAGTGAAGGTCGCAACTTCCAGTTCTCCCATCACCTGGTGCTGTTCGACCTGCCGTCCCACCCGGACCTGCTGGAACAACGCATCGGTCGTCTGGACCGTATCGGCCAGAAGCACATCATCGAACTGCACGTGCCGTACCTGGAAACCAGCCCGCAAGAGCGTCTGTTCCAGTGGTACCACGAAGCGCTGAACGCGTTCCTCAATACCTGCCCGACCGGCAACGCCCTGCAGCACCAGTTCGGCCCGCGCCTGCTGCCGCTGCTCGAAGAAGCCGACGATGGCGAGTGGCAAGCGCTGATCGACGAAGCCCGCACCGAGCGTGAGCGCCTGGAGGCCGAGCTGCACACCGGCCGTGACCGCTTGCTGGAGCTGAACTCCGGTGGCGCGGGCGAAGGCGATGCGCTGGTGGAAGATATCCTTGAGCAAGACGATCAGTTCGCGCTGCCGATCTACATGGAAACCCTGTTCGACGCCTTCGGCATCGACAGCGAAGACCATTCGGAAAACGCGCTGATCCTCAAGCCGAGTGAAAAAATGCTCGACGCCAGCTTCCCGCTCGGCGACGACGAAGGCGTGACCATCACTTACGACCGTAACCAGGCGCTGTCTCGCGAAGACATGCAGTTCATCACCTGGGAGCATCCGATGGTTCAGGGCGGCATGGACCTGGTGCTGTCCGGCTCCATGGGCAACACCGCCGTGGCGCTGATCAAGAACAAAGCGCTGAAGCCCGGCACCGTGTTGCTGGAACTGCTGTATGTCAGCGAAGTAGTTGCCCCGCGCTCGCTGCAACTGGGTCGCTACCTGCCGCCGGCCGCCCTGCGCTGCCTGCTCGATACCAACGGCAACGACCTGTCGGCCCGCGTGTCGTTCGAAACCTTGAACGACCAGCTCGAAAGCGTGCCGCGTGCCAGCGCCAACAAGTTCATCCAGGCCCAGCGTGACCAACTGACGCCACGGATCAACGCCGGTGAAGCGAAGATCCTGCCGCGCCACACTGAACGTGTCGCCGAGGCGCAGCGTCGCCTGGCCGCCGATACCGAAGAAGAACTGGCGCGCCTGACCGCCTTGCAAGCGGTCAACCCGACCGTGCGCGACAGCGAACTGGTGGCCCTGCGCAAACAACGCGAGCAAGGCCTGGCCATGCTCGACAAGGCTGCGCTGCGACTGGAAGCGATTCGGGTGTTGGTGGCGGGTTAATCCCCTGCTCCACCCTGCTTAAAAAGAAGGCCCGCAGCGATGCGGGCCTTTTTTGTTTACTTTGTCCCGTCCTGAATAAGGTTTACACCTTCTGATCTGTTTTTCAGGAGGACGTAATGGAACCAGCAAAAAGGCGTAG
>NZ_JBWKWD010000034.1:38363-65909 GCF_059422045.1 Pseudomonas sp. GW821-FHT02A08 | reverse complement strand
GCTTGCTCGCGAAGGCGGTGTGTCAGTCGACATCAATGTTACATGACACACCGCCTTCGCGAGCAAGCCCGCTCCCACATTTGGATCTGCGACTAATTCCGGCTACACCTCGTCCGTTCTCCAGACAGACATCTTTCGAGGAAAGCCCGGTGACCCCGCTGACTTTGCTGTGCCTGCCCTATTCGGGCGCGAGTGCCATGGTCTATAGCCGTTGGCGGCGCAAGCTGCCGCAGTGGCTCACGCTGCAACCGGTGGAACTGCCGGGGCGCGGCGCGCGGTACGGCGAGCCCCTGCACACCGACATGCGGCGCCTGGCGCTGCAATTGGCCCAGGAACAAAAAGCCACGCTGAAGGCGCCGTACGCGTTGTTCGGGCACAGCATGGGCGCGTTGCTGGCCTGCGAGATGGCCCATGCGTTTCGCTCCCTGGGTTGCCCGGAACCGGTAGCGCTGTTCGCCTCGGGCACCGCCGCGCCGACCCTGCGCGCCGACTACGACCGGGGCTTTGCCCAGCCCAAGACCGACGCCGAACTGATCGAGCAACTTCGCACCCTCAACGGTACCAGCGAAGAGGTCTTGGCCAACGAAGAGTTGATGAGCCTGACCCTGCCGGTGCTGCGCGCGGACTTCCTGCTGTGCGGGCGTTTCGAACCGGTGCAGCGCCCGTTGCTCAAGTGCCCGGTGCATGTGCTCGGCGGCAAGACCGACCGCGCCACCGCCGAACAGTTGATCGGCTGGAGCCAGGAAACCCGCGGCAGTTTCTCGGTGGACATGCTGGCGGGCGGGCACTTCTTCATCCATGAGCAGGAAGCCAAGGTGCTGCGGGTGATCAAGGATCAGCTTGAGGGGCATCATCGACGGCATTAACCCTATTCTGAATTCACCACAAAACCTGTGGGAGCGGGCTTGCCCGCGAAGGCGGTGTATCAGACGCTATGCATGTGACTGACACACCGCCTTCGCGAGCAAGCCCGCTCCCACTTTTTTTGATTTTCAGCAGCCCTGAATCTCGCGTTTCACCCCTCCCTGATACTTGCCCCCCTGCGCTAATTTTTCCCGCCTGCATTCGTTTTATAGGCACGACGCGCCTTTGCGCCTGCTGCCTACTGATGCGGATGCCGATAGATGAATGCTGAAGACTCCTTGAAACTTGCTCGCCGGTTTATCGGGTTGCCCCTGGAAAAGCGCCAGATGTTCCTTGCAGCCTTGCACAAGGAGGGCGTGGATTTCGCCCGTTTCCCGATTCCGGCCGGCATCGAGGCCGAGGATCGCCAGGCGCTGTCGTACGCCCAGCAGCGCATGTGGTTCCTCTGGCAACTGGACCCTCACAGCGGCGCGTACAATCTGCCGGGCGCGGTGCGGCTGAGCGGGTGCCTGAACCTGTCGGCGCTGGAGCAGGCGTTCGCCAGCCTGGTGGCGCGGCATGAAACCCTGCGCACGGTGTTCGCCCGTCAGGCCGACGACAGCTTGCTGCAAGTGCCGGCCACCGCGCCTCTGCGGATCGAACACATGGACTTCAGCGCATTGCCTGCCAATGAGCGCGAACGTGCCGTGGCCGAGGCCGCCGAACAGCAATCGGTGCTGTCGTTCGATCTGTCGACCGGTCCGCTGCTGCGGGTGACCTTGCTCAAGCTCGCCGAGCAGGAACATGTCCTGCTGCTGACCCTGCACCACATCGTCTCCGACGGCTGGTCGATGAACGTGTTGATCGACGAATTCATCCGCTGCTACGACGCTTTCGATGCGGGCGTGCAACCGCAGCTGGCGTCATTGCCGATCCAGTACAGCGACTACGCCCTGTGGCAGCGCCGCTGGCTGGAGGCGGGCGAGCAGGCGCGGCAACTGGCGTACTGGCAGGCGCAATTGGGTGACGAACACCCCGTGCTGGAGTTGCCCCTGGACCATTCGCGCCCGGCGATGCCGAGTTATCGCGGTACCCGCTACGAATTCGCGGTCGAGGCACAACTGGCCGAGCGACTGCGCAACACCGCGCAGAAGCACAACATCACCCTGTTCATGCTGTTGCTCGGCGCCTTCAACACGCTGCTGCATCGCTACACCGGGCAAACCGACATCCGCGTCGGCGTGCCCATCGCCAACCGCAACCGCGCGGAAATCGAAGGCCTGATCGGCTTCTTCGTCAACACCCAGGTGCTGCGCACGCAACTGGACGGCCAGACCCGGGTCGACGACCTGCTGCGCACCATCAAGGACACCGCCCTCGGCGCCCAGGCCCATCAGGACCTGCCGTTCGAGCGCCTGGTCGAAGCGCTGAAACCGGAACGCAGCCTCAGCCACACGCCGTTGTTCCAGGTGATGTACAACCACCAGCCGCACGTGGCCGACATGGCCTCGGTCAGCACCGCCTCCGGCCTGGTGCTGGGCAGCATCGACAGGCAAAGCCGCACCACCCAGTTCGACCTGACCCTCGACACCTGGGAGAAGGGCGGCAAGCTGCACGCCGCGCTGACCTACGCCAGCGACCTGTTCGAGGCGGATACCATTGCGCGCATGGCCGGGCACTGGACGCGCCTGTTGCAGGCGATAGTCGACGACTCGACGCAAAAAGTCGGCGAGTTGCCGATGCTGACGGCGGATGAGCGGCAAGTTCTGGTGCGGGACTGGAACCGCACCGCCGAGGCCTATCCGGTCGAGCAATGCATGCACCAGTTGATCCAGGCCCAGGCCCGACGCACCCCCGACGCGCCGGCGCTGGTGTTTGGCGATCACCAGCTCAGCTACGGGCAACTCGATGCCCGCAGCAATCAACTGGCGCACTGCCTGCGTGAGCAGGGTGTCGGCCCGGATGTGCTGGTGGGGATCTGCGTCGAGCGTTCGCTGGAAATGGTCATCGGCCTGCTGGCGATTCACAAGGCCGGTGGTGCCTACGTTCCGCTGGACCCGGAGTACCCGGCCGAACGCCTGGCCTACATGATCGAAGACAGCGCGATTGACCTGCTGCTTAGCCAAAGCACCTTGATCGGCGCACTGCCCACCGAGGGCGTCAAGGTCATCGCCCTGGATCAGGAACAGGACTGGCTCGACGGTTACAGCGAAACCTGTCCGCAGGTCGACGTGCATCCGTTGAACCTGGCCTACGTGATCTACACCTCCGGTTCCACCGGCAAGCCCAAAGGTGCCGGCAACAGTCACGCAGCGCTGGTCAATCGCTTGTGCTGGATGCAGCAGGCTTATGGGCTCGATGGCAGCGACTCGGTATTGCAGAAAACCCCATTCAGTTTCGATGTGTCGGTGTGGGAGTTCTTCTGGCCGCTGATGACTGGCGCGCGCCTGGTGGTGGCGCCGCCGGGGGCGCATCGTGAACCGGCGCAGTTGATCCGCCTGATCGATGACTACGGCATCAGTACGCTGCACTTTGTGCCGTCGATGCTCCAGGCGTTCATCCATGAGCCGGGTGTCGAGGCGTGCACCAGCCTCAAGCGCATTGTCTGCAGCGGAGAAGCCTTGCCGCTGGATGCCCAATTGCAGGTGTTCAAAAAGCTGCCGGGCGCCGGGCTGTACAACCTGTACGGCCCGACCGAGGCGGCCATCGACGTGACCCACTGGACCTGCATCGACGAAGGCGCCGACAGTGTGCCCATCGGCCGGCCCATCGCCAACCTGCGCACCCATGTGCTGGATGCGCAATTGCTCCCGGTTCCGGCCGGGGTGGCGGGGGAGTTGTACCTCGGCGGCGCCGGGCTGGCACGCAGTTATCACCGGCGTCCGGCGCTCACCGCCGAACGCTTCGTGCCGTGTCCGTTCCACGACGGCGCGCGTTTGTACCGCACCGGCGACCGCGTGCGACAGCGTGCCGACGGTGTGATCGAATACCTCGGTCGCCTGGATCATCAAGTCAAATTGCGCGGCCTGCGCATCGAACTGGGGGAGATCGAAACCCGCCTGATGCAGCATGCCTTGGTGCGTGAAGCCGTGGTGCTGGTGCAAGGCGGCAAGCATCTGGTGGCCTATCTGGTGCTGGAAAACGCCGACGCCGATGCGCAATGGCCGCAAACCCTCAAGGCCTGGCTGCTCGGCAGCCTGCCGGAATATATGGTGCCCACCTACCTGATGCCGCTGGATGCCTTGCCGGTGACCGCCAACGGCAAGCTCGACCGCAAGGCGTTGCCGCAACCGGACGCCGCGCCGCAACAGGCGTTCGTTCCACCGCAAGATGCCATGCAGACCACGCTGGCGCAGATCTGGCAGGACGTATTGGGCACGCAACCTGTGGGCCTTGAAGACAACTTCTTCGAGCTCGGCGGCGACTCGATCATTTCCATCCAGGTGGTCAGCCGCGCCCGTCAGGCGGGCATTCGCCTCAGCCCGCGCGACCTGTTCCAGTACCAGACCGTGCGCAGCCTGGCGTTGGTCGCGGCGTTCGACAGCCGCAGCAGCATCGATCAAGGCCCGGTCAGCGGCGAGGTGATCCTGACCCCGGCCCAGCATTACTTCTTCGAACAGGCCATCGCCCAGCGCCGGCACTGGAACCAGTCGCTGCTGCTGACACCCCGGGAAGCGTTGAATCCTGAGGCGTTGGAGCGAGCGTTGGTTACCGTCATCAACCACCACGACGCCTTGCGCCTAAGCTTTATCGATGGCTCCGAAGGCTGGCAGCAGCGCCACGCAGCGCCAGTCGAGTCAGCTGGATTGTGGCGGCGTCGGGCGTCTTCGACCGAAGCCTTGACCGCCCTGTGCGATGAAGCGCAACGCAGCCTCGATCTGGCAAACGGGCCGCTGCTGCGTGCCTTGCTGGTCAGCCTCGACGACGGCAGCCAGCGCCTGCTGGTGGTGGTCCATCACCTGGCCGTGGACGGGGTGTCGTGGCGGGTGTTGCTCGAAGACTTGCAACAGGCTTACCGGCAAATGGCGCTGCCCGAGAAAACCAGCGCCTACCAAACCTGGGCCGCGCACCTGCAACAGCATGCCGTCACCATCCTTGCGCAAATGCCGTACTGGCAGGCGCAACTGGCGGATGCCCGGGACCTGCCGTGTGACCATCCGCAGGGCAGCTTGCAGCAGCGCCACGGGCACAAGATCGAATCGACACTGGACGCCGAACTGACCCGCCTGTTGCTGCAACAGGCCCCGGCGGCCTATCGCACCCAGGTCAATGATCTGTTGCTCACGGCGCTGGCGCGGGTCATCTGCCGCTGGAGCGGGCAGGGCTCGACGCTGATCCAGCTCGAAGGCCACGGCCGCGAGGACCTGGGTGACGACCTCGACCTGAGCCGCACCGTTGGCTGGTTCACCAGCCTGTTTCCCGTGCGCCTGCAACCCGAGGTCGGGGCGGCGAATTCGATCAAGTCGATCAAGGAACAACTGCGCGCCATTCCCGGCAAAGGCCTGGGCTATGGGTTGCTGCGCTATCTCGGCGAGCCGGCGCAGCGCCAGCTTCTGCAGGACTTGCCGGTGCCTCGTATCACCTTCAACTACCTGGGGCAGTTCGACCGTCAGTTCGATGAGGCTGCACTGTTCGTCCCGGCCGCGCAAAGCGCTGGTCAGGCCCAGGGCGATGATGCGCCGCTGGCCAACTGGCTGACCGTAGAAGGCCAGGTCTATGGCGGACAGCTCTCGCTGCAATGGGGTTTCAGCCGCGACATGTTCGCCGAATCCACGGTGCAACAACTGGCCGATGCCTACACCGAAGAGCTCAAGGCACTGATCGAACATTGCTGCGCGACAACACCAGGCCAGGCCACGCCGTCGGACTTCCCGCTGGCGCGCATCACCCAGGCACAACTCGATGCCTTGCCTGTTGCGGCGCCGGACATCGAGGACGTTTACCCGCTGACGCCGATGCAACAGGGCATGCTGTTCCACACCCTGTACGAACCCCAGGCCGAGGCTTACATCAATCAATTGCGCCTGGACATCCAGGGACTGGAGCTGGCGGCATTCGGCCGGGCCTGGCAGGCGGCGATCAACCGTCACGACATCCTGCGCAGCAGCTTCCACTGGCTGGGGCTTGAGTGCGCGCACCAGGTGATTCATCGCCAGATCGACCTGCAACTGCAAGTGATCGAAGCGGCCGATGTCGACCTCGATGCACTGGCCGCCGAAGAGCGCAGTCGCGGCTTCGAACTCGGCACCGCGCCCTTGTTCCGCCTGGTGCTGGTGCGCCAAGGAGCGCAAGACTGGCACCTGATCTACACCAGCCATCACATCCTCATGGACGGCTGGAGCAACGCGCAGTTGCTCGGCGAAGTGATCCAGCACTATGCCGGGCAGACGCTGGCCAGGCCGTTGGGGCAATACCGCGATTATCTGGGCTGGATTCAACAGCAGCCGCTGCTGGCCGCCGAGCAGTTCTGGAAGCAAGCGCTGGCGCCACTGGAAACGCCGACGCTGCTGGCGCAAGCCTTGCCGACACCGGTCGAAGGACGCGGCATGGGCGAGCACCAATTGACCCTTGAAAGCGCCGCGCTACAGCGCCTGGGCGATTTCGCCCGCCAGCAGAAAATCACCCTCAACACCTTGCTGCAAGGCGCGTGGGGCCTGCTGTTGCAGCGCTACACCGGCCAATCCTGCGTGGCGTTCGGCGCCACCATGGCCGGACGCTCCGCGCCGCTGCCGGGCATCGAGCAGCAATTGGGGCTGTTCATCAACACCTTGCCGATCATCGCCGCACCGCAGGCAGGGCAGTCGGTGGCCCAATGGCTCAGCGACCTGCAAGCCCTGAACCTGAGCCTGCGCGAGTTCGAGCACGTGCCGTTGTATGACATTCAGGGCTGGGCCGGGCAACAGGGGGCGCTGTTCGACAGCCTGGTGGTGTTCGAGAACTTCCCTGTGGCCGAAGCACTCAAGCAAGGGGCGCCGGCGGGCCTGACCTTCGGCGCGCTGCACAATCACGAAATCACCAGTTACCCCTTGACCCTGGGCATCGAAGTCGGCGCCAGCCTGCGTCTGGATTTCAGTTTCGACCGCAGCCGGTTCAGCGCTACGCAGATCAGCCAGTTGGGCGCCAGCCTGTTGCAGGTGCTGGAGCAGTTCGTCGCACAGCCACAGCAGGCACTGGGCGCGGTCAGCTTGCTCGATGCACAGGCTCAAGCAAACGTGTTGGCCGGGTCGCGTCCGCCTGCGCCGCCACTCGACAGCCCGTTGCTGGCCCATCAGCGTTTCGAGCAACAGGCGGCGCGCACCCCCGACGCGCTGGCGGTAATGGTCGGTGACGAGTGCCTGACTTACGCCCAGCTCAATGCGCAAGCCAACCAGCTCGCCCATCGCCTGCGCACCCACGGTGTGGCACCGGGGCAGCGGGTGGGCCTGTCGGTGCGGCGCAATGCGCAACTGATCGTCGGCCTGATGGCCATTCTCAAGTCCGGCGCCGGTTACGTGCCGCTCGACCCGGATTACCCGGCCGAGCGTCTGGCCTACATGATCGAAGACAGCGGCATGGATCTGCTGCTGGCGCAACCGGGTTTGCTCACCGATGTAGCGCTGCCGCAAGGGTTGCCGCGCCTGGCGCTGGAGCCGGGCGCAGACGCCGGGTATTGCACCGACAACCTGGTCAACCTCGCCAGCGCCGAAAACCTCGCCTACCTGATCTACACCTCCGGCTCCACCGGGCGCCCGAAAGGCGTGTGCCTGGCCCATGCCGCGCTGCGCGAGTTCTGCGTGACTGCGGCGGACTATTCACGACTCACCCCGCAGGACCGCGTGCTGCAATTCGCCACGTTCAGCTTCGACGGCTTTGTCGAGCAGTGCTACCCGCCGCTGTGCGTGGGTGCGGCGCTGGTGATGCGCGGCGATGAGTTGTGGGACACCGACACGCTTTATCGACAGATCATCTCGCGCGGCGTGACCCTGGCCGACCTGCCGGCCGCCTACTGGTTCTTGCTGGCCCAAGAGTGGGCTGCGCAACCGCAGCGTGAGAAAGGGCGCTTGCGTCAGGTCCACGTCGGTGGCGAGGCCATGTCGCTGGAAGGCCTGAAGTTGTGGCATGCCGCCGGTCTGGGCGATGTGCGCCTGCTCAATACCTACGGGCCGACCGAAGCTACGGTGGTGTCCAGCACCCATGAGTGCACGCTGGCCGATACCCGCAATCACCTTGGCGTGCCCATCGGCAAAGCGCTGCCTGGGCGTGCGTTGTATGTGCTGGACAGCGAAGGCCACCTGCTGCCGACCGGTTGCGTCGGCGAGTTGTGCATCGGTGGTGATACGGGACTCGCCCAGCGCTATCACCAGCGTCCGGGTTTGAGCGCCGAGCGTTTCATTGCCGATCCGTTTTCCGCCACGCCGGGGGCCCGGCTGTACCGCAGCGGCGACCTGGCGCGCTATCGCGAGGACGGCGCACTGGAATACCTGGGGCGTATCGATCATCAGGTGAAAATTCGCGGATTCCGCGTCGAACTCGGTGAACTGGAGGCGCACCTGCAAGGCCTGCCCATGATCAGCGAAGCCGCGGTGCTGGTGCACGAAGGCGTCGGTGGCAAGCAGTTGATCGGCTACGTGGTGCCGGCCAGTGATGAGCTGCTGGCGGCGGATGCGCGTCAACTCACCGACACCGTACGCCGCGCCTTGGGCGAGCGCCTGCCGGAGTACATGCTGCCGACGCAACTGGTGGTGCTGGCCGCGTTACCCCTCAACCGCAACGGCAAACTCGACCGCGTCGCGTTGCCGGCCCCGCCAGTCTGGGAGGCCGCCACCGGTAGCGCACCACAAGGGGCACTGGAAATCCGGCTGGCGCAGATCTGGCAGCAGGTGCTGCAGGTCAGTCGCGTCGACCGGGAACACAGCTTCTTCGAATTGGGCGGGCACTCGTTGCTGGCGACGCAAATCGTCTCGCAGATCCGCCAGCGCCTGGGCCTTTCGGTGAGCCTGCGCAGCCTGTTCGAACATCCGCGCCTCAAAGATTTCGCCGTTCAGGTGCAGGCGCTGCAACACAGCTGTGAACGCCCGGCGCTGGTAGCGGACACCTCCGGCGAACGCCAGCCGTTGTCCTTTGCCCAACAGCGCTTGTGGTTCCTGTGGAGCCTTGCGCCGGACAGTTCGATGTACAACATGCCGGGTGCCCTGCGCTTACGGGGCGAGTTGAACCTCGACGCCCTGCGCCAGACCTTCGAAACCCTGGTGCAGCGTCACGCCGTGTTGCGCACCACCTTTTACGAGGAAGACGGCCAGGCCTGGCAGCGGGTCCACGGGCAATTGCCGTTGAGCTTCGAGGCCGGCGACCTGCGGCATCTGCCGGCGCCGGACGTCGAGGCGCAACACCTGGCCCGCGAGGAAGTCGCGCGGCCATTCGACCTGCGCCACGGCCCGTTGCTGCGGGTGCGGGTGCTGCGGGTCGCGGATGACCAGCATGTGCTGTTGCTGACGGTGCATCACATCGTCGCCGATGACTGGTCGTTCCGCGTGCTGATCAATGAATTCGTCACGCTCTATCCAACCCTCAGCCGTGGCCAGACCCCGAAACTGTCGGCGCACGGCGTGCAATACGCCGACTTCGCCAAATGGCAGCGCCAGTGGCTGGAGCAGGGCGGCGAGTTGCAACGCCAGCTCGACTACTGGCAGCAGCGCCTCGCTGAGCCGCAAGCCGTGCTGGAGTTGCCCGCCGATGGCGACCGGCGCACGGCGCAAGAGGGTGCCAGTGCCCATTTCACCTTCAGCGGCGAACTCAGCCAGCAGTTGCGCGACTTTGCCCAACAGCGCGACCTGTCGCTGTTCATGCTGCTGCTGGGAGGTTTCACCCTGGTCCTGCGCCAGCGTACCGAGGTCAGTCGGGTGCGCATCGGCACCGATATCGCCAACCGAAATCAAGCCGGGCTTGAAGAAATGGTCGGTTTCTTCGTTAACCAATTAGTACTGCAAGTGGAGGTCGATGCCGAGCAGTCGGCGGCGCAGTTGCTGGAGGCCTGTCGCCGTGCGGTGCTGGAAGCTTCGGACCATCAGGACCTGCCGTTCGAGCGCCTGGTGGAAGTCTTGCGCCTGCCGCGTCGGGCCGGCCGTTCGCCGCTGTTCGACATCAAGCTGATCTACCAGGAGGGCGTTGGTCGCCTGCCGTCGATGGAGGGCCTGCAGGTCGAGGACTTCCCGTCCGGACGTCAGGCCGCCGAGATCGGCATGGTCGCCGCGTTCTACAACGATGCCGAGCACATTCACTTGAGTTTCGAAACGCCGGTGGGCCAGTACCTGCCGAGCACGCTGGAGTCCTTGTTCGAGCAGATCCGGGCGGTACTCGAAGCGCTGATACGCGCTGACGGGTTGCAGGTCGGCGAGTTGCTGGACCTGGCGGCCGAGGTGCAGCGCCGTGCCGATGCGCGCTTGAACGAGCAACGCAAGGCACTGCTCGGCGGCGCCATGGCGATCAAGCGTCGCTCGGCGAACCGTGGCGCGCCGGCAGCGCAATCCGCGGCGGACTGATTCGGTCGGCGGTGCCCTTGAGCGCCGCCGTCAACATTTTCTGGAGGGATTTATGACCGTTTCAACGACCAGGTCCATGCCCAGGATGGGCCGTGGTGCCCGCAAAAGCCTGTCCACCGATCCGACGCGGCTGGTGAGTTTTGCGCCGATGTTCGAAGGCCTGAGCATGCCGCTGGTGTGCCGTCCGGCCGTGTCCGGCGTGAGCCTGGTGGAATGGGCGGCCCAGAATCGCGCGCTGATCGAAAGCAAGCTGCTGGAACACGCGGTGATCCTGTTCCGTGGCTTCCAGGTGGCCGATATCGGCGAGTTCAACCGCTGCGTCGATGCGATTTCCGGCGGCGCGCTGGAGTACCTGTTTCGCGCCTCGCCACGGACCCAGATCAGCGGCCAGTTCAAGATCTACAGCTCCACCGACTACCCGGCGCCGGAAAAAATCTTCCCGCACAACGAACACTCGTATTCGCCGGTGTTCCCGCGTCACCTGTATTTCTACTGCGACACGCCGTCGACCACAGGCGGTGAAACGCCGTTCGGCGATACCCGCCGGATCCTCGCGCGGATCGACCCGGCGGTGCGCGAAGAATTTGCCCGTAAACGCATCATGTACGTGCGCAACTACGGCGACGGTATGGGCCTGCCATGGCAGACCGTGTTCCAGAGCGAGGATCGCGGCGAAATCGAGGCCTACTGCGCCAAAATCGGCATCCAGGCCGAGTGGAAACCGGGCAACCGCCTGCGCACCCGGCAGAACGGCCCGGCCATCGTGCGCCACCCGCTGACCGGCGAGTGCATCTGGTTCAACCACGGCACCTTCTTCAACGCGCTGACCCTGCCGGACAGCATCCGCGACAACCTGCTGCGTGAGTTCGGCCCGCAGGATTTGCCGCAGAACACCTTCTTCGGCGACGGCTCGCCGATTCCCGACGATGTGATTCGCCACCTGCAAGGCATCTACCGCGAGGTGATGGTCGAGTTCGCCTGGGAGAAAGGCGACGTGGTGCTGCTCGACAACATCCTCAGCGTGCATGCGCGCAACGAATTCACCGGCTACAGAAAAATCCTCACGGCCATGGCCATCGCGCAGAAAAGCGCCGACCTGGATCAGGAATAAGGACACTCGACATGAACACCACCGCCCTCGAACCTTTGGTAGACGTATTCCAGACTTCGGCCCAGCAGGCCTTTTATTTGCGTGCCCAGGAGCTGGGCGCACGGCCGCTGTTCGCCACCCTGACGTTGCCGGTCGCCCGGCCAGTGGATGCCCAGGCGTTGCGCAGGGCACTGGAAACCCTCGGCCAGCGCCATGAAACCCTGCGCACGCTGTACCGCCGCCTGCCGGGCATGAAGTGGCCGGTGCAAAGCCTGTGCGATGGCTTGCCGCTCACACTGCTGGGCAGCCAGCCTTCGGTGGCCGAGGCCTTGAGCCGCAGCCGCGAAGTCTTGGTTGAAGATTCGAATCAGGCGCTGGTGGTGGCGCAGGTTGAAGACGGAGCAGGGCAGCCTTTCATCACCCTGCTGGCCCCGGCATGCAGCTTCGATGAGGCATCGCTGCGGGTGCTGGCGAGTGAACTGGGCTGCCTGTTGCGCGGCGAAACCCTGGTCGAAGACGAGGACGCGCTGCAATACCTGGACTACAGCGCATGGCAGGAAGAACTGCGAGAGGAAGACATCGGCCACCAGGGCGCGGTGTTCTGGCGCAACCTGCAACAGCAGTTCGCCGTGGCCCATCGCTTGGCGTTCGAAAAAACCGTCGATGTCACGCTGGTTCGTCGTCAGGCAACGTTGATTGACGCCCAGTGGCTGGCTGGCGTGCAACGGGTCGCTGCCGGAGCTGGCGTTGAGGCAGAGCAATTGGAGCTCTTGCTGTGGACCGCATTCGTTGCGCGCATCGGCCATCAGGAAAAGCTGCTGATGGGCTGGCAGGTGGAGGGTCGCAACGAGCAAACCATCGCCACCCTCGGACGCTTCGCCCGGCGTTTGCCGGTGGCCTTCGAGCACCGCAGCCAGCAGACCCTGACGCAAGCGCTGGTGGCGTTTGCCGCCAGCGTCGAACAGTCGCTGTCGTGGCTCGACTGCCTCAACGAGTTCGAACTGAGCGCCGAAGGCACCGCGCCGCTGCGTTACGGTTTCGTCTATCAGGCCGCCATTGAAGGCGCTGTCGAGGTGGACGACGCTAACCCCGAAGTCCTGCGCCTGCGGGTGCAGGGCGATCAGTTGCAGTTGTCGTGTCTTGACGGTGCGCTGCCCGAATCAATGCTGGCCGAATGGCTGGAGCAGTTTGTCGAGTTCAGCCACCAATTGCTGGGGGCGCCCGAATTGACCCTGGCCCAGGCTGATCTGCTGAGTGCTGCGCAACGGACTCGCCTTATCGAAGGCTTCAACCCGAACGCCACCGAACAGGCATTGCCGTGTCGCTTCCTGCAAGAACTGTTCAGCGAACAGGCGCGCCTGCATCCGCAGCGCATTGCGGTGAGCGTCAACGGTGAGCGCCTGAGGTACGACGAACTCGATGCGCGTTCCAACCAAGTGGCCAATACCCTGCGCGCCCAAGGTGTCAAACCGGATCAGATCGTTGCGGTCTACGGCCAACGCTCGCTGGAAATGGTCATCGCCCTGTTGGGCACGCTCAAGGCCGGCGCTGCGTACTTGCCGCTGGACCCGAACTACCCGATCGAGCGGCTGGCGTTCATGCTCGCCGATACCGGCGCGCGCCATGTGCTGGCCTGCCAAGGGCTGCCGGATGCATTACGCAGTGAGCGGACCATTTCCCTGATGCCGGGGGCCGAAGTCTGGTCCGCCGCGCCAATCCGGCCTGAGCCACAGGGCGACAGCGCCAACCTGGCCTACGTCATCTACACCTCCGGTTCCACCGGCAAGCCCAAGGGCGTGATGATCAGCCATGCCAACGCCGTGGCCTCGACCCTGGCGCGCACTGCGTTTTATCGCCAGCCTCTGCGCGCGTTCCTGATGCTCTCGTCGTTCTCCTTCGATAGCTCGGTGGCCGGGGTTTTCTGGGCGCTGGGGCAGGGCGCGACCCTGTGCCTGCCGGACGAAGACAGCTACAAGGATCCGGCCCGACTGGCCGAGTTGATCCAGCGCGAAGAGGTTTCCCACTATCTGACCTTGCCGTCCTACCACGCACAGATTCTTGAACACCTCGATCGCCAGGCGCTGGCCTGTGTGATCGTCGCTGGCGAAGCCTGCGGCAACGCACTGGTGCAGCGACATCGCGAGGCGTTGCCGGGGGTGGCGCTGGTCAACGAATACGGCCCGACCGAAGGCACCGTCTGGTGTTCGGCCTGGGAACTGCCGCTTGACCAGGACGATGACAGCGTGCCGATCGGCCAGCCGATTGCCGGCATGCGCCTCCACGTGCTCGGCCCGGACCTGCAACCGGTGGCCGTGGGCGTCGAAGGCGAGTTGTATGTCGGCGGTGCCGGCATTGCCCGAGGTTATCTGCAACGGGCCCCGCTGACCGCCGAGCGTTTCGTCCCCGACCTGTTCGCGAAGGCGGCGGGCCAGCGCCTGTACCGCACCGGCGACCTGGCGCGCTATCGCGCCGATGGCGTGCTGGAGTATCTGGGCCGGGTCGATCACCAGGTGAAAATCCGCGGCTTTCGCATCGAACTGGGCGAAATCGAAGCGGCCATGCGCAGCGCGCCGGGCATCGAGGACGCCGCCGTGCTTGCCCGGGAAACCCCGACCGGCCCGCAACTGCTGGGCTTCGTGGTGTCCCCGGCCGACACCGCCGACATCCGCCTCAACGAATTGCGCAGCCATCTGGCCGAAGCGCTGCCCGAGCACCTGCAACCCGCGCGCTTGCAGGTGCTGGAGCGTTTCCCGCTGATGCCCAACGGCAAACTCAATCGCCAGGCCTTACTCGATCTCGACGTGCGCCGCAGCGTTTTTGTCGCACCGCGCAACGAACTGGAAAAAACCCTGGCGGCGATCTGGGCCGAAGCGCTGCACGTCGAACGCGTCGGCGTGCATGACAACTTCTTCGAACTCGGCGGGCACTCGCTGCTGGCCACGGGCATTCGTGCGCGGATTCAGGAAAAACTGAACCTGGCGATCCCGCTCAAGCTGTTTTTCGACGGTGACACCCTGGAACGACTGGCGGCGCAGATCGAGCAGTTCCGTCAGCACAGTAAACATAAAGAAAACGATGTAGACGCCCTTGAAGCGTTGTTCGACGAAGTGGATGAGGAACACGCGCGATGAGTGCCGCACCGGACAGAATGATGACCCTGGCCCAGCGTTTCTGCGGCTTGAGCGCGGACGCCCGGCGTGCGTTGCAACAGAAGATGCACGCCCAGGGGCTGACCCTGGAACTGCTGCCGATCCCGCCGCGGGACCGCAGCGTCGACACGCTGCCCGCGTCCTATGCGCAACAACGCTTGTGGTTCCTCTGGCAGATGCAGCCCCAGGCCACGGCCTACAACCTGACCGGTGCCTTCCGCCTCAATGGCGAGCTGAACCGCGATGCATTGGCGCAGACCCTGGCGACACTGGTGCAACGTCATGAGGTGTTGCGTACCACGTTCGTCTTCGACGAACAGCAGGTGCTGCAGCACATCCACCCGCAGATGGACACCCCGCTGGTCGAGGTCATTGCCACCGACGACATCGAACTGCAACGCCAGATCGCCCTGAACGCCGAGCAGCCGTTCGACCTGCAGCACGGCCCATTGATGCGCTGCCGCTTGATCCGCCTCGATGTCCGGCAACATGTGCTGGTGCTGACCTTCCACCACATCGTCACCGACGGCGGCTCGCTGCCGATCCTGTTGCAGGAGTTCACCCGACTGTATGCGCAACTGAGTGCCGGGCAGCCTGCGCAGCTGCCGGAGCCGGGCATCCAGTACGCCGACTTCGCCCGCTGGCAGCGCCTGTGGCTGGAGGCCGGCGAGGCCGAGCGCCAGCTCGATTACTGGCGTGGGCAGTTGGGCAATGAACACCCGCCACTGAACCTGCCGACCGACCGTCGTCGTCCGGCGATCCCGAGCCAGAAGGGGGCCAACGTCGAGCTGGAAATCTCCACTGCGTTGACCGCCCAACTGCGGGATCTTGCCCGCAGCGAAGGCTGCACCCTGTTTATGGTACTGATGGCGGCATTGCAGACGTTGCTGCATCGCTACAGCGGCGAGCAGGACATTCGCGTCGGCGTGCCAATTGCCAACCGTACCCGCCAGGACGTGGAAAACCTGCTGGGCTTTTTCGTCAACACCCAGGTGCTGCGCAGCCAGCCACGGGCCGACCAGCCGTTTGGGCAATTGCTGGCCGAGATCAAGGCCGCGGCACTCGGCGCACAGGCCCATCAGGACCTGCCGTTCGAGCAACTGGTCGATGGCCTGGGCGTGGAACGCAGCCTGAGCCACACGCCGCTGTTCCAGGTGATGTTCAACCACCAGCGTGACAGTGGCGGCCCGCAACGTTGGGACCTGCCGGGGCTGAGCGTCGAACCGCTGATCTGGGATGAGAAAACCACCAAGTTCGACCTGATGCTCGACACCGTCGAGGGCGACGAGGGCATCCATGCGTCGTTTGTCTACGCCACCGAACTGTTCGACGCCTCGACCATCGAGCGCCTCGGCCGGCACTGGCTGAACCTGTTACAGGCGATTTGCGCTGACAGCACGGTAGCCCTGGCGGACCTGCGCATGCTCGACGTCGCCGAGCAACAGGCCACCTTGCTCGACTGGAATCGCAGTGCCGGGTTGAACAGCGATCAGGCGAACCTGATGTGCGCCCATCAACTGATCGAAGCCCAGGCCGCCGCGCACCCGAACAACATCGCCGTGACCTGCGATGGCGTCACCCTCACTTACGCCGAACTGAACCGCCGCGCCAATCGCATCGCCCATCGCCTGCGCGAGCGCGGCGTCGGCCCGGACGTGTTGGTGGGCATCGCCCTGGAGCGGTCGCTGGAGATGATCGTCAGCCTGCTGGCGATCCTCAAGGCCGGTGGCGCCTACGTGCCGCTGGACCCGGAGTACCCGCAGGATCGCCTGGCCTACATGCTCGCCGACAGCGGCACGCGCCTGCTGCTGACCGCTTCGACTCTGATGCCGCGCCTGCCGTTGAACGAAGGCATTGAAGTGATCTGCCTCGATCACGCCAGCGATTGGCTCGATGAGGCCAGCGCCGACAACCTGCCGAACCTGACCGTTGCCGCGAACCTGGCCTACGTCATCTACACCTCCGGTTCCACCGGCAAACCCAAGGGTACGCTGCTGCCCCACAGCAACCTGACCCGCCTGTTCAGTGCCACCGGGCACTGGTTCGGTTTCAACGCCGACGATGTCTGGAGCCTGTTCCACTCCTATGCCTTCGACTTTTCCGTGTGGGAAATCTTTGGCGCGTTGTTCTACGGCGGCAAACTGGTGGTGGTGCCCCACGCGGTCAGCCGCTCCCCGGAGGACTTCACCCGCTTGCTCAGTGACGAGCGTGTCACCGTGCTCAACCAGACGCCCTCGGCCTTCCGCCAGTTGATGCCGTTCGCCTGCGCCGATGCGCAAAACATGGCCCTGCGTTATGTGGTGTTCGGTGGCGAGGCGCTGGATGTAGCCAGCCTGCGTCCGTGGTATGACGCCTTCGACGACCGGCAGCCGTTGCTGATCAACATGTACGGCATCACCGAAACCACCGTGCACGTGACCTGCCGACCGCTGTCCCGCGCCGACCTCGATGGCGCCAACAGCTCGCCGCTGGGGGAACCGATAGCCGATCTGCGCTGGTACGTGCTCGACCCGCGCCTGAACCCGGTGGCCAAGGGTTGCGTCGGTGAACTGTACGTCGGCGGTGCCGGCTTGGCGCGTGGCTACCACCAGCGTGCCGACCTGACCGCCACGCGGTTTGTCCCGGATCTGTTCGCCGCCGAGTCGGGCGCACGCCTGTACCGCACCGGCGATCTGGCGCGGTACTGCGCCGACGGCAGCATTGAGTACGCCGGGCGCATCGACCATCAAGTGAAGATCCGTGGCTTTCGCATCGAGCTGGGGGAAATCCAGGATCGCCTGCAAAGCCATCCGGCCATCGAGCAGGCGCTGGTGCTGGCGCCCGAGGTCAATGGCAGCCCGCAACTGGTGGCGTGGTTCACCGCGACCAACGACGACAAGGATTTGCGCCAGTCCCTGCGCGAACATTTGCAGGCCGGTTTGCCGGATTACATGGTGCCGACACACTTGATCAAACTCGATCAGTGGCCGCTGACCAGCAACGGCAAGCTTGATCGCAACGCGCTACCCAAGCCCGACGCCGCGCTGGCGCAACAGGCTTACTCGGCACCGTTGGACGAGATGCAGGCTGCATTGGCGGCGATCTGGCAAGACGTGCTCAAGCTCGAGCGCGTGGGCATCGACGATAACTTCTTCGAACTGGGCGGCGACTCGATCATCTCGATCCAGGTGGTCAGCCGGGCGCGTCAGGTCGGGATTCGCATCACCCCGCGGGACCTGTTCCAGCACCAGACCGTGCAGAGCCTGGCGAAGGTCGCGGTACGCAGCGCCGGGTTGCTCATCGACCAGGGGCTGGTGCGCGGCGAGGTGTTGCTGACGCCGATCCAGCACTGGTTCTTCGAGCAGGACATCGAGGCCCGTCATCACTGGAACCAGTCGCTGCTGCTGGAACTGCGCGAGCCGCTGGACAGTGCCAGCCTGCACCAGGCCTTGGCCGCGCTGGTGGAGCATCACGATGCATTGCGCCTGCGTTTGCGTAATGTCGATGGCGTCTGGCAACAGGCCCAGGCCGAGCAGTGGAACAGCGCCGAGGTGCTGTGGCAGCGCCAGGCCGCCAATGCCGATGAACTGCTGGAACTGTGCAACGCCGCGCAGGCCAGCCTGAATCTGCAGGCCGGCCCGCTGTTGCGCGCCTTGCTGGTGGACATGGGCACGGCGGGTCAACGCTTGCTGCTGGTGGTGCATCACCTGGCGGTGGACGGCGTGTCCTGGCGATTGCTGCTGGAAGATTTGCAAACCGCCTATCAACAAGCGCAGCACGCTCAACCCCTGCGTCTGCCGTCGAAAACCAGCGCCTATCAGGCCTGGGCCGCTCGCCTGCAATCCCATGCGCAAAGTGCTGAATTGGCTAGCCAGGCCGGTTACTGGCAAGACCAGTACTGCGACGTGCGGGTGGAACTGCCCGCCGACAATCCCCAAGGCAGCCTGGCCAGCCAGCATGCCGTGAGCGTGGAAACCGTGCTCGACAACACCTTGACCCGCCAACTGCTGCAAGACGCCCCGGCAGCTTACCGTACCCAGGTCAACGACCTGTTGTTGACGGCGCTGGCGCGGGTGTTGGGCAACTGGACCGGTCAAACTTCGACCCTGGTGAAACTGGAAGGCCATGGCCGCGAAGACCTGTTCGACGACATCGACCTGACCCGCACCCTGGGCTGGTTCACCTCGATTTTCCCGGTGAAACTCACCCCGGCTACTGATCTGGCCGGCAGCATCAAAGCAGTCAAGGAACAGCTGCGCGCCGTGCCCGACAAAGGCATCGGTTTCGGCATCCTGCGCTATCTGGCCGCCGCCGGCCTTGAGGATCTGCCGTCGCCGCAGGTCACCTTCAACTACATGGGCCAGTTCGACGCCAGCTTCGACGAGCAAGCGCCGTGGCGTCCGGCCCGGGAAAACGGTGGCGCCGAGCAGGGCGCATCGGCCGAACCGGACCGGGGCCTGAGCATCAACGGCCAGGTCTACGCCGGGCAGCTGCGCCTGAGCTGGACCTTCAGCGGTGAAGTGTTCAACCCACAGACCGTACAGCGTCTGGCCGATGCCTACGCCCTGGAACTGCAACAGCTGATCGAACATTGCCTCAGCGGTGCCGGCGGGTTGACCCCGAGCGACGTGCCGCTGGTACGCGTCGATCAGGCGCAACTGGATGCCTTGCCACTGACGGCCAGCCAGATCGAAGACATCCTGCCGCTGTCGCCGATGCAGCAAGGCATGTTGTTCCACAGCCTGTTCGCCCCGGATGCCGGTGCCTACGTGCCGCAGATGCGCGTGGATGTGCAGGGTCTCGACGTCGAGGTGTTCCGCGATGCCTGGCAACAGACGCTGCAACGCCATGAAGTGTTGCGTGCGGCGTTCTTCAGCGAAAGCAACGGCTCGCGGCCGCTGCAAGTGATCCTGGCCGACGCCAGGCTGCCGATGAGCCTGCTCGACTGGCGCGACCGGCCTGATCTGCCGCACGCGCTGGAGCGACTGGCCGAGGAAGATCGCCTGCGCGGTTTCGACCTGACGGCGGCACCGCTGCTGCGCCTGACCCTGGTGCAGACCGCCCATGACAGCCATCACCTGATCTTCACCAACCACCACATACTGCTGGATGGCTGGAGCACCTCGCAGTTGTTCGGCGAAGTGCTGCAACGCTACTCCGGTGTCATGCCGGCGCCGGGTGTTGGCCGTTATCGCGACTACATGAGCTGGCTGGGCACCCGTGACCGCGCTGCGTGCGAAGGGTTCTGGCTGGAGCAATTGCAGGCGTTCACCGAGCCGACCCGCCTGGCCGGCGCCTTGCCGGGGCCGGTTGCAGGGCAGGGCAGCGGTCATCGCACCCTGCACCTCAACCTGGACCGCGCGGCCACCGAGCGCCTGAGCGGGTTCGCCGGCCAGGCCCGCGTCACGCCCAACACCCTGCTGCAAGCCGCCTGGCTGTTGATATTGCAGCGCTACACCGGCCAGTCGACGGTGGCGTTCGGCGCCACGGTGTCGGGGCGTCCGAGTGAACTGCAAGGCATCGAGCAGCAGATCGGGTTGTTCATCAACACCTTGCCGGTGATCGCCTCGCCGCACCCCGAGCGCACGGTCAGCCAATGGATCGATGAAGTCCAGGCACTCAACCTCAGGTTGCGCGAAGTCGAGTACACGCCGCTGGCGGACGTGCAGCGCTGGGCCGGTCACTCTGGCGAAGCGCTGTTCGACACCCTGCTGGTGTTTGAAAACTACCCGGTGGCGCAAGCGTTGGAGGAGGGCAACAGAAGCGCGCTGAAGTTCTCCGGCATCCGTCACCACGATCAGACCAGTTTCCCGCTGGCCATTGCCGCCGAGCTGGGCGAATGCCTGGACCTGCGTTTCAACTACGACACGGCGCTGTTCAGCGCCGAGGCCATCGAAGGCTTGAGCACACGTCTGCTGGCGTTGCTCGATGCCATGGTCAGTGCGCCGCAACAGCCATTGGGGCGCTTGAGCCTGCTCGATGCCGCACAAACGGCGCAGCAAGTCGAAGGCTTCAACCGTACCGCACAGGTCTGGGCGGATGTGCGCCCGGTCTACCAGTGCTTCGAAGCCCAGGTGCTGCAAACCCCGGAGGCTCCGGCCCTGGTGTTTGCCGGCCGGACCCTGAGTTATCGCCAGCTCAACCAACAGGCCAACCGACTGGCGCACTACCTGCGTAGCCAGGGCGTCGGTGCCGAAGTGTTGGTGGGCATTGCCGCTGAGCGTTCGCTGGAACTGGTGATCGGCCTGCTGGCGATCATGAAGGCCGGTGGCACCTACGTGCCGCTGGACCCGGACTACCCGCGCGAACGCCTGGAACACATGTTCGACGACAGCGGCGTGCACCTGCTGCTGACCCAGCGGCATCTGCTTGAGCAGTTGCCGATTCCGCCCGCCACCACGGCGATTTGTCTCGACGACATGGCCGATTTGCTGGACGGCCTGAGCGACGAAAACCTGCCCTGCGTGGTCGAGCTGCAATCGCTGGCCTACATGATCTACACCTCCGGCTCCACCGGCAAACCCAAGGGCGCGGCCAACCGTCACGATGCCTTGTACAACCGCCTGGCGTGGATGCAGGGCGCGTACCCACTGGACGGGCGCGACACCGTATTGCAGAAAACCCCGTTCAGTTTCGACGTGTCGGTCTGGGAGTTCTTCTGGCCGCTGATGGTGGGTGCACGCCTTGCCGTGGCCGAACCGGGTGCCCATCGCGATCCGGCGCAACTGGTCAGCCTGATCGAGCAGTACCGGGTCAGCACCCTGCATTTCGTGCCGTCGATGTTGCAGGCGTTTGTCCAGGGCGAAGGCTTCGAGCGTTGCGCCAGCCTGCGGCAGATTATGTGCAGCGGCGAAGCCCTGTCGGCGGACTTGCAGCACAGCCTGTTCCGCGTGCTGCCCAGCGTTGGCCTGTACAACCTCTACGGCCCGACCGAAGCGGCCATCGACGTGACCCACTGGACCTGTATCGACGACGGCGGCTTCAGCGTGCCGATCGGTTATCCGATTGCCAACCTGGTGACCTACATCCTCGACGACAGCCTGCAACCACAAGTCCAAGGTTGCGTCGGTGAGCTGTACCTGGGCGGTATCGGCCTGGCCCGTGGTTATCACAACCGTGCGGACCTGACCGCCGAGCGCTTTGTCGCCAGCCCGTTCGGTCAGCAGGGCGAGCGCCTGTACCGCACCGGCGACCTGGCGCGTTATCGCGAGGACGGTGTGATCGAATACGTCGGCCGCATCGACCATCAAGTGAAGATCCGCGGCTTGCGCATCGAACTGGGGGAAATCGAAGCCTGCCTGCTGGAGCATCCACAGGTGCGCGAAGCCGTGGTGATCGCCATGGACGTTGGCAAATCCAAGCAATTGGTGGCTTACATCGTAGGTGATGCCGCTGTTGATCGTCTCAAGCAACACCTGCGCAACGCGCTGCCAGAGCACATGCAGCCGAGCCACGTGTTGCTGCTTGATCTGTTGCCGGTGACACCCAACGGCAAGCTCGACCGCCGCGCGCTGCCGCAGCCGGACCAGCAGGTTCGCGAGTATGTGGCGCCGCGCAATGCCGTGGAATCGACGTTGCAAGGGGTGTGGCAGGCGTTGTTCGAAGTGCCGCAAGTGGGCATGCACGACAACTTCTTCGAACTGGGCGGTGATTCCATCGTTTCGATCCAGGTCGTCAGCCGCGCACGCAAGGCCGGCTTGAGCATTTCGCCCAAGCATGTGTTCAGCCATCCGACCCTCTCCGAACTGGCAACGCTCGCCCAACCGGTCGAGGCGGATCAAGCCGTGCCGACGGTGGTTGCCGCCGCAAAAATCGAACTGAGTGAAGCGCAATATCAGGCGCTGGAACTGACGGCGGACGAAGTCGAGGACGTTTATCCGCTGTCGCCGATGCAGCAAGGCATGCTCTTCCACTCAGTGCAGGACGGCGACTCGGGGCTGTACGTCAACCAGATCGAAGTGGGCGTGCGCGGCGTGGATGGCGCGCGTTTCCGTGAAGCCTGGGCCGATGCCGCCCGGCGTCACGGGATCCTGCGCACCGCATTCCTCTGGGAAGGTGACAGGGAACCATTGCAAGTGGTGCTGCGCGATGCGCCTTCGTTGTTGACCGAGCTGGACTGGCGCGGGCTGGATGATCAGCCTGAGCGCGTCCGCCAACTGGCCCTGGAGGAGCGCGAACGCGGATTCTCGCTCAATCGCGCCCCCTTGTTGCGCCTGTTGCTGGTGCGTCTGGAAGACGACCGCTATCGCCTGATCTGGACCTACCACCACATCCTCATGGACGGCTGGAGCGTGTCGCGCCTGATCGGTGAAGTGCTGCGCCATTACAGCGGTGAAGAGCACGAGCCGGTGGCCGCCTATCGCGACTACATCGACTGGCTCGGCCAGCAAGTCGCCGAGGCCAGCGAGGCCTTCTGGAAAGGCAAGCTCAGTAACCTCGAAGGCGCCGCCCACCTGGCCCGCGCACTGCCGGTCAAAGCGCCGCAAGCGGGTTATCATGCGATCTACACGCACCTGAGCGCCGGGCAGACTGCGGGTTTGCAGGCCTTTGCCCAGCAACAGCAAGTGACCCTCAACACACTGGTGCAAGCCGCGTGGCTGCTGCTGTTGCAGCGCTACACCGGCCAGCGCACGGTGACCTTCGGCGCCACCGTGTCCGGGCGTCCGGAAACCCTCAACGGCTCGGAGAACATGCTCGGGCTGTTCATCAACACCTTGCCGGTGGTCAACAGCGTGCCGACTGACGTCAGCGTCGGTGACTGGCTGCGCGAAATCCAGGCCTGCAACCTCGACATCCGCGACTTCCAGCAAACCCCGCTCAGTGATATCCAGCGCTGGGCCGGGCAGGGCGGGCAGTCGTTGTTCGACAGCATCATCGTGTTCGAAAACCAGCCGGTGGACCGCACCCTGCGCGAGTGGAACGGTGATTCCCTGCGCTTTGAAGATGTCTGCGATTTCGGCCTGACCAGCTTCGCCATGGACCTGATGGTCAGCCTCGACGAAGGGCTGCGCATCGAGTACATGCACCAGCGCGACCAGTTCGACCTGGCCACCGTCGAAACCCTGCGCAGCCACATGGAAAGCCTGATGCAGCGCCTGTGCGACGACGCCGGGCGCGCCGTCGGCGAGCTGGGCCTGCTGACCCCGGACGAAGGCCAGGCGCTGGACGGCGAACTGCCAGTGGTGGCTGACGGTAACGAGACGCCGGTGCACGAGCTGATTCGTCAGCGTGCGCGACTGCAACCGGATCACACTGCATTGGTCTTGAGTTATGCCGACCGCGATGTCGAACACCTGAGCTACGCCGAGCTGGACCGGCGCTCCGATGCGTTGGCGGTGCATCTGCTGGAACAAGGCGTGCAGGCCGAAGACGTGATCGGCGTGTTCATGGAGCGTTCGCTGGAGCTGGTGGTGTCGCTGCTGGCAGTGATGAAGTGTGGCGCCGCCTACGTGCCGCTGGACCCGCAATACCCGCAGGAACGCCTGCGCTACATGATGGCCGACAGCGACATGCGCCTGCTGCTGACCCAGGAGCGGCTGCGCGATAGCGCGCAACTCAATTCGGGCACGGCGATGGTCTCGGTGGATCGCTTGAACCTCGACGTCGAGGCGCCGGCGCCGCAACGCGCGGTGCACGCCGAGCAACTGGCCTACCTGATCTACACCTCGGGTTCGACCGGCAAACCGAAGAGCGTCGCCGTCGCCCACGGACCACTGAGCATGCACGTACAGGCCATCGCCGAGCTGTACGAAATGGACCTGGGCAACCGCGAACTGCATTTCATGTCGTTCGCCTTCGACGGTGCCCATGAACGCTGGATCACCGCGCTGATCAGCGGCTCGACCCTGGTTATTCGTGACAATACGTTGTGGACCGCCGAACAGACCCTGGCCGTGCTGCACCGCCAGCGCATCAGCGTCGCCTGCTTCCCGCCGGCATACCTGCTGCAACTGGCCGAGCACGCCGAACTGCAGGGCGGTGATCCACCGCCTGTGCGCATCTACTGCTTCGGTGGCGATGCGGTGCCGGACGCCACGTTCGAGCGGGTCAAGCACACACTCAGGCCGCAATACCTGGTCAACGGCTACGGCCCGACGGAAACCGTGGTCACGCCACTGCTGTGGAAAATCGCCGCCGATGGCCAGTGCCAAGCGATGTACGCGCCGATTGGCCAGCGCGTCGGCGCCCGCAGCCTGCACGTGCTGGACATGGACCTCAACCCGCTGCCGGTGGGCATGGTCGGCGAGCTGTACATCGGCGGACGGGGCGTCGCGCGGGGCTACCATCGCCACCCGTTGCAATCTGCCGAGCGTTTCGTCGCCGACCCGTTCAGCAGCGAAGGCGGGCGCCTGTACCGCACCGGCGACCTGGTGCGCCGTCGCGAGGATGGCGTGTTCGACTACGTCGGGCGCATCGACCATCAGGTCAAGGTGCGCGGCTTCCGCATCGAGCTGGGCGAAATCGAAGCCCGCTTGCGCGAGCAGGCCGGGGTCAACGATGCGCTGGTGGTGGTGCGTGACAACGGGCAAGGGCCGCAACTGGTGGGCTATGTGGTGGCGGCGCAAGACGATGGCCTCGGCCCGCGTTGCCAGGCGGCATTGCGCGAGAGCCTGCCCGACTACATGGTACCGACGCAGGTCGTGGTGCTGCCGCGCTTCCCGCTGACCCCCAACGGCAAGCTCGACCGCAAGGCCTTGCCGGATCCGGCCTTCACCGGTCGCGACTACGTGGCGCCGCGCACGCCGCTGGAATGGGCGCTGGCGGACATCTGGCAGCAGGTGCTGGGCATCGAGAAAGTCGGCATTACCGACAACTTCTTCGAGTTGGGCGGCGATTCGCTGCGCACCCTCAAGGTGATCTCGAAAGTCCGTGCCCTGAATGAGCCTGGCTTCCAGCTCAAGCTGCGGGACATGATGGCCAAGCCGACGATTGTCGGGTTGTCCGGTGTCGATGAACAGCCGCTGCGGCAGAGTCCGCAACCGCTGTTGCTGCTCAACCAGGTGGTGAATGATCAGCCGCCGCTGTTCTGCCTGCACGCCGGTTTCGGCACAGTGTTCGATTACGAGCCATTGGCCCGGCGCCTGGAGGGCGAGCGCACGGTGTACGGCGTGCAATGCCGGATGCTGCTCGACCGACAGTGGCACGACACCTCGCTTTTGCAGATGGCCGCCGATTACGTCGAGGCGATCCGCGCCCGGCAACCCCGGGGCCCGTACCACGTGCTGGGCTGGTCGCTGGGCGGGGCGCTGGCGTTGATGGTGAGTGAGCTGTTCGAACAGCAGGGCCAGCGTGTGGCATTCGTCGGTCTGGTGGACAGCTTTGTGCCGACCCAGGCCAATGCCGTTGCCAGTGTGGATGAGTGGCGTGTGGATCTGGCCGGGTTCCTCGGTGCCACCTTGGGCATGGATGGCGCGGTGATTGCCCAGGCATTGAGCGCAGAGATGGCGGGAGACCACGACGCCGTGGCGCGGATCATTCGCGCGGTGATCGACAGCCAAAGCGATCAGGCCAGCGGTTATGCGCTGCTCGGCGCCGACGAATTGGCCCACACGTTCATGGTCAGCACGCGCTTGAAGACGCTGTCGCGGCAGGTCGACACCCTGCCGATACCGCAAGCCGGGCTGCATTGCTGGTGGGCCGATGGCAACCCGACGGCCGAACGCGCCACGCTCGAACGCCAGCAACCGCGACTGCGACAGGTGCAAACGGTGACGGCTGGCCACTTCGATATTTTGCAGCAGGATGAGTGTCTGGATGCGGTGGTAGCGCTGCTTGGCCGGGAGGTGGTGCCGCAGCTCTAGGGTGTGCACGCGACAAAAAAAGCTCGCCCTAATGAACGGTCCTCACGGTTCGTTTATTAGGCGAGCCTGTTTATTTTTTGGAGACTACCGCCCATGGCACTGCACCCGGACATCGAAGGTTTTCTGGAGCTGGTCGAGTTCGGCCGCCTCAGCGGCAAAAGCCAACCCATGCATGAGCTGACTCCTGGCGAAGCGCGGCAGCAATTCGAACAGACGTCGCAGTTGCTCGATGCCGCTCCGACGGGCGCGTTGACGGTGACGGCGGTCAGCATGCCTGCGCGGGACGGGCATTTGCTCAATGCGCGGCTGTACGCCAAGCCGCAACCGGACAACGAGCCACGCCCGGTGTTGTTGTACTTCCATGGTGGCGGGTACGTGGTGGGCAGCCTCGATTCCCACGACACCCTGTGCCGGCGTCTGGCGCTGGCAGGGGAGTTTGCCGTGTTGTCGGCGGATTATCGGCTGGCGCCGGCACACCGTTTCCCCACCGCTTACAACGATGCCGAAGACGTGACGCGCTGGCTGGCTATTACCGGTGCTCAAGCCTTGGGACTGGACGTGAGGCGCATAGCGCTCGCGGGGGACAGCGTCGGCGGCAGCCTGGTGGCATCGCTGTGCATCGCCATTGCCCAGGACCCGCCGGGATGGCCGCTGGTGCCGCGCCTGCAAGTGTTGCTGTACCCGGTGATCGACGCGGTAAAAAAACGCCCGTCCCTGGAGCGATTCGCCGAAGGCTATCTGCTGGAGGCCACCACGCTGCAATGGTTCTACCAGCAATACCAACGCAGCGAAGCGGACCGTGCCGACTGGCGTTTTTCACCGCTGTACGCCGAGGGCCTGGAAAACCTGACGCCGACGGTGCTGTGGCTGGCCGAGTACGATCCGTTGCTCGATGAAGGCCTGGCCTGGGCCGAGAAACTGCGTGCGGCGGGGCAACCCCTGGTGCTGGAGGTCAAGGCCGGCATGACCCACGACTTTGCGCGCATGGGCGAAATGGTCCAGGAAGTGCCGGAGATGCTGGTGCAACTGGCGACGCAGATTGGCGAGAGTTTGGCCTGACATATGGCGTAGTGATCAGCGACACCGTACCCCCTGTGGGAGCGGGCTTGCTCGCGAAAGCGATATTTCAGCCGACACATAAGTTGCCTGACACACCGCCTTCGCGA
>NZ_JBWKWD010000034.1:0-38264 GCF_059422045.1 Pseudomonas sp. GW821-FHT02A08 | reverse complement strand
TCGGTGATCCGGGAAATGTGGTCAGGGCGGATCAAGCCGATCCAGCGCCCGATTCACCGCCAGTTCCCCCAGCATGATTACCTGCGCAATCCACGACTTTTCGCGCATGGGCGAAATGGTCCAGGAAGTGCCTGGGATGCTGGTGCAACTGGCGGGGCAGATTGGCGAGAGTTTGGCCTTACATATTAGTGATCAGCGACGTCGTACCCCTGTGGGAGCGGGCTTGCTCGCGAAAGCGATATTTCAGCCGACACATAAGTTGCCTGACACACCGCCTTCGCGAGCAAGCCCGCTCCCACAGGTCTATCGGTGATCCGGGAAATGTGGTCAGGGCGGATCAAGCCGATCCAGCGCCCGATTCACCGCCAGTTCCCCCAGCATGATCACCTGCGCAATCCCCAACAGTGCATTGCGGCTTGTCCCCTCCAGATGATCCACCAGATCGTTGGCCATGACATTGGCCGACGCCAGCGACTCACAGGCATGCACCAGCAGAGTTTCGGTACTGAGTTCGGGGTTGACGATGAACATGGTGCTGGGTGTGCGCGGGGTGGCCATGATGCTGGGGCCTGGATCGAAGGCGCGCTCGGCGGCTTCGTGGATTTGTTTTGATTCGGGACTTTCGTGTGGGGAGTCCGGGGCGGAGTCCGGCGGATTCGGAGTTACCTTGAACATAGATTTGGGTCCTGTTAGTGAGCTACCACCGCCTCTCTACTAATAAGAAGGGTGGTAGCTGTGCGCAGGTTAGTAGACCGGGGACCCAGGGAGCCGGCGCGCCCGAGGGCGCCCTGCACACAGCCACCATAAAGTGCAGGGATGGATACCTGACTATTTGATGGGCTATACACCCTGGGTAACCACGGGCTACTAAACCCGATCACTGGCAATCAGTGACCCGAACCAAGTTACCGACCACCCCCAAGGCGCACAAGCCGGCGGATTCTGGCGTACCTGTAGGCAACGGCGCAAGGCGTTGTGGCTTTCACGAAGTAACCTGTAGGCCGCTTAAACAGGCGCTATCGAGTGGTTTCTAACCTGCTGTCATGCCTTGTTAAAGAGCGTTGAAATCCTCGGAGTTGGCAGGAAACGTCCTACGAAGGTTTGCGGTTGGCAGTCGGAAACACAGCCCTTACGATCTGACGCCACGCAATGGTCGGGTAAGCGAGCCCTCATCGAGTCAATGCACAACAAGCAGGATGCTGGTTGAGTGACGGATCAAATCGAAATATTGAGCGTGTTGCATGCTCGGCAGGAATATCCCTGATCTTCAGGGTATTTCATCGCCGGTTGCCCCCCAAAAAAAGGATCATCACGTAATCCCGGGAAACACGGATAACGCAATACCTGTAGGAGCTGGCTTGTCGGGTCGCCGCATCGCAGCGATGGTCGTTAACGATGACGCGTGAGAGCAGGATAAACGCGGCGCACTTGAGAACATCGCCAGCAAGCTGGCTCCTACAGGAATAGACCGCAGGCCTCGGGGTGCGAGCAGCAGCGGGGCACACCTTTCGCAGACCCCGGCGGCTATGTATTATCGACATCGGCCCGATGCTGCCCGCCGCTCGCTCCCGATGGGAAAGGTGAAAGCATCTCCTCCTCATGCAAACCCTGTCGCCTCTCTTGACGGTCGAGGTTTGGCAATGCGAGCACCAAAGCATCTCGGCCACAGGAGCAGTCATGTTTTCAATCGAGCAAGCCAAGCAAATGGCCAAGCAGTTGCGCGCCTCGCTGGAGGAACGCAATCAGGCGGTGACCCATTCCACCGCGCTGGAACTGGTCGCGCAGCAACTGGGCTACAAGGACTGGAACACCGCGTCGGCGCTGCTTTCCCAGGCAAGTACGCCGTCCACGCCTGCTGTGACTTTCGACAAACCCATTCCAATTCTGCGCAGTTTCGATGAAGCCAAGGCGCGCGAGTTCTATCTGGATTTCCTCGGGTTCAGCGTCGAGTTCGAGCATCGTTTCGAGGCTGAGCTGCCGCTGTACCTGGGCATCAGTCGCGACGGCCTGCAACTGCACCTTTCCGAGCATCACGGTGATGCCAGCCCGGGCTCGACGGTGTTCGTGCCGATGCAAAACATCGAACTGCTCAGGGACGAATTGCAGGGCAAGCGCTACGGGTATGGACGCCCTGATATTGTCCAGCAGGACTGGGGCAAAGAGCTGCAAGTCTACGACCCGTTCGGCAACCGGATTCGCTTCTGCCAATATTGATCAGGCGCTGCGGGCCGGGGTGACCCGGTCCGCTTTCAACCACCCGGTATTAAGGATGGACACGGTATGACCACGCAGGACATTTCGCTTCAAGACATCGCCGCGCCCGAAGGCGTTTGTTATGGCTGCGGCAGCCAGAACCCGCACGGGCTGCACATCAAGAGCTACTGGCATGAAGACGGGGTGCATGTCGTGGCGCAGCACATGCCGGAGGACAAGTACTGCGGCTGGCCGGGTCTGGTTTACGGCGGTTTGATCGCGATGTTGGTCGATTGCCACTCCAACTGGGCAGCGATGGCTTATCACTACCGGGCAGAGCAACGCGAGGTGGGCAGCTTGCCCCACATCACCTGCGTCACCGGTAACCTGGGCATCAAGTACATCAAGCCCACCCCGATGGGTGTCCCCCTGACACTGCGTGCCAGAGTCGAGGGCGAGGTCGGGCGCAAAAGCCGGGTCATTTGCGAGGTCTTCGCCGGGGATGTCCTGACCGCTGTCGGGGACTCCATGTTTGTCCGCGTCGATACCGAGCAACTCAGGGCTGCCGCGCACGATCGCAAGACTGATTCCTGAACCCGGAGCAACAAACGCGCATCACCGTTGCCATTCGCCAGCGAGTGAGCACCTTTCCAGATACAAAGGCTGCCCGCCTGTAGGAGCGAGCTTGCTCGCGATGGTCGTTAACGATAACGCGTGTTTACTGGCTAAACGCAGCGCTCTTGAATCCATCGCGAGCAAGCTCGCTCCTACAAGTGGCCCAGCCTGTGGTTGCGGATGATGCACTCAGCCATCAGTACTGCGCGCGCAGGCTCAGGGTCAGGGTACGCGGGTCGCCGTAGAAGTTGGTGCCCCAGGAGGCATCGACGCGGTCGTAGTACTTGCGGTCGAACAGGTTGTTGGCCGTCAGTGTCGACGACAGGTGTTCGTTGAACCTGTAGCCGACCTGCGCCGAGGTTACGGCATAGCCGCCTTGTTTGAACTTCACGTCACGCTGGTAGTAGGTGTCGCTGACCACACGCACGCCACCGGCGACGCTGAAGTCCTTGAGCGCACCGTCGGTGAACTCGTACTTGGTCCACAGGTTGTAGTTGTGCTTGGGCGTGATGGTGCTGAAGGTCTTGCCTTTGTTGGCCTGATCGCCGTCCAGGAACTTGGTGGAGGTGTAGGCATAACCGGTGACGATGCTCCAGTTGTCGGTCAGGTTGCCGCTCAACTCGGTTTCCCAGCCCTGGCTGCGGGCCTTGCCTTCGGTCATGTAGGCACCGGAGGTGTTGTCGTATTCGGCACGGTTTTCATCGTAGATGCGAAAGGCGGCGAGGCTGGCGTTCAGGCGACCCTCGTAGAATTCGCGCTTGAGGCCGATCTCGTACTGCTTGCCTTCGCGCGGGCCGACCGGCTGGCCGTCCGTGCCGATTTCGCTCTGCGGTTTGAATACGCCGGTGTAGCTGAAGTAGGTCGACAGTTCAGGGGTGATCTTGCCGATGAGGGCGCCGTACGGCACGACCTTGCGGTTGATGCTGGTGTGGGCTTCGCCGAAGTTGTTGAAGAAGGCGTTGGCGTTCTTCGCATCGCTTTCGTACCAGGTGACGCGGCTGCCGCCGATGACATCGAGCCAGTCGGTGACGTTGAACTTGGCGCGGGTGTAGACGCCGTACTGATCGGACTTGGACCAGTTGCCGTTGACGTGGGCATAGTCGTTGCGGGGAATGTCGATGCTGCCCGGATCCCATACGTTGATCGGGAAGTACTCACCGCCGCCGTAGGTGAAGTCCTTGTCCAGGTGCTGGTACTCGGCGCCCAGGGTGAACTCGTGGCGTCGATCGGCAAACTCGAACGGCGTGGTGACGAAGCTGTCGACGCCGATGGTCTTGATGTGGGTGTAGTAGTCGTAGGCCACGGCCCAGCTATCACCGGTGGCCGGGTCGACCGCGCCGTCGGCCCAGGTGAAGTTACGCTCCGGGGTTTCGGCGTCGCGGTAGGTCAGGGTGGTCTTGAACTGACCGCCGTTGTCCAGTTCGTGATCGAGTTCGGCGAAGGATTCCCAGACTTTTTCGTTGAGGGTGTTCCACTTGGCATCGACGAAGGTCGAGCGCGGAACGTCGAGCAATGATCCGTCGGCGTAGGCCGGCAAGCCGAAGGCCGGGGTGGAGTTGTTCTTCTGGTAAGCGCCGCCGACCGACAGGGTGGTGGCCGGGTCGAGGTCGAATTCCAGGCGACCGTAGACCATCGGGCGTTCGTTCTGCGCGTAGTCGACGAAGGATTGGTTGTTCTCGTAGGCGGTGATGAAACGACCGCGCACGGTGCCCTGTTCGTTCAGCGGGCCGGTGACGTCCACCGAAGAACGGTAGCGATCGTAGGAGCCGGCGGCCAGTTCGCCACCGAGGGCGAATTTGCTCAGGGCGCGCTTGCGCACTACGTTGATCGTACCGCCGGGTTCGCCGGCGCCCTGGTACAGGCCCGATGGGCCGCGCAGCACTTCGATGCGGTCGTACATCGCCAGGTCGAAGCTGGTGGCCATGTCGCCCTGGCCGGTGGGCTGCGAGACGCCGTCGACCTGCACCTGGTCGACGAGGAAGCCACGCATGTATACGTCGTTGAGGCTGGAGCCGGAGTTGTAGGTCTTGATGGTCACGCCGGTGACCTGACGCATGGCGTCCTGCAGGCTGTTCAGGTTCTGGTCGTCCATGCGCTGGCGCGTGACGACGGACACCGACTGCGGGATGTCCTTGAGCTTGATGTTGCCTTTGCCGATGGTCACTTCATCGCTGGTGTAGGAGTGCGAGCCTTCGGTGGTCGGGCCCAACGCCACGCCGGTGATGGAGGTCGCGCCCAGTTGCAGTGCACTGGAGTCACCGGCCGATGGCACCAGCGACACGGTGTTGCCATTCAACTGAAAGTTGATGCCGCTCCCCAGCAGCAAGGTTTTCAGTGCTTGTTCCGGTTCCATGTTGCCGGACACCGCCGTGGACTTGATGCCGTTGACCATGTCCTGGCTGTAGAGAATCTGCAGGTTGGTCTGCTGGCCCAGTTGGCGCAATGCGCTGGCCAGCGATTGGGCCGGTACATTGACGTTCACCGGGGCTGCTTCCACCTGGGACGTACCCAGCAGCAACAGGGTCAGCAGCGCACCCGGCACGACCGTTCGGAATTTCTTTTGCCGTTCGATGGCTAACGCCAAGGGTGCGCGGGGCAGAGTAAGGCTTTGCATTGCTCGAATCGCTCCAGAATGGTGTGTGCAGTTTTAGTTAATGATAATTATTATTAGACGGACCACTTTGGCTAAACCGGAAAACAAACTTCAAAAAACAATGATTTGCGTGCGGCCACCGCGTTCAGGCGGTTGCGCGCTCGGTGACGACCCGGCCCGATTCCATGCGCACCAGTTGATCGGCCATGTCGAAATAGCGGTCGTCGTGGGAGATGACGATGATGGTCTTGCCCAGGCGTTTGAGGTCCGGCAGCAGCTCGGTGTAGAAGATGCGGCGGAAGGTCGGGTCCTGGTCGGCGGCCCATTCGTCGAACACCAGCACCGGGCGTTCCTCCAGCCAGGCATTGACCAGCGCCAGGCGCTTGCGCTGGCCGGTGGACAGGTCGGTGGTGGTGAAGCTGCCGTCCCTGACGCTGACCTTGTGCGCAATCTCCAGCCGTTGCAGGTATTGGTTGGCGTCTTCGGGGATGTGCCGGTCGCCCTGGACCACGTCATCGAACAGGTAGTAATCGGCAAAAATCGTGGTGAACAACTGGCGGTAGTCGTCGCGATTGTGCGCATCGATGCCTTGGCCATTGAGCAGGATCGAGCCCTGTTGCGGCGCGTAGAGGCCCAGCAGCAACTTGATCAGGGTGGTCTTGCCGCAGCCGTTTTCGCCGACGATGAAAATGATCTCGCCTTGCTCGATGGTCAGGTTCACCGGGCCCAGGCGAAACGCGTCGCTGCCCGGTGCGGCGGGGAAGGCGTAGCTGACGTTGTCCAGTTGCAGGCGGTTGACCACGATCGGCGGGGTGCCTTTGTCGTTGAGCAGCAGGTGCGGCTCGGGGGAGGAGAACTGGCTCGACAGTTCGGCGATGCGGCGCAAGGCGATGCGCGCCCGGCTCACGATCGGCAAGGTGCTGACCAGGTGCTCGATCGGGCCTTTCATGTACAGCAGCACCAGCACGAAACCGCTCATCACCGCCTGGTCGGCACTTGGCCAGAAGGATTGCAGGGCCAGTGCCAGGCCGATGACCACGAAGAACAGCATCGAGCCGAGGGTCTTGGCGATCACGAAGGTGTTGATCGAACGCACCTGGGTGTTGCAGATGAAATCGGCGGTGCCCTGGATGCCCGATTCGAACATGCGCTGGCGGCGCGGGCGGTGGATGCGCAACTCCTTGGCGCCACCGGCAATGGCGTTGTAGTGCTTTTGCAGATCGTCTTCGGCGTCGCGGGCGGCCATGAAACCCTGGATGCCCTTGCCTTGGGCGTAGAACTGGATGCCGGTGCCGATGGCAATCGCCAGCACCATCATCAGGAACATCGGCCACGACAATATCGCCAGGTAACCCATGCAGCCGAGGGTCACGGTCAGGGAAATCGCCAGCGGCGCGAAGGCGAAGGCAAAGTCGCTGATGGTGTCGACGTCGTGGGTCAGCACCGGGATCAGCCGGTGGCTGCGGTAGCGCTCGATCTGCTCGATGGGCGCCGAGAGTACTTTTTCTCCCAGCTCTTTGCGCAGTTTGGCAATGATGTGCTGGCCGACGTAGTTGGTGCCGATGTCCGAACAGATCGAACTGCCCAGGGCCAGCAGGCACAGGCCGCCGAACAGCGCGACCACACCCTGGGTCAGGCCGTGCGGCGAATGCAGTGCATTGTTGATGGTGGCCAGCAGCACTGTGACGCTCAGGCCGCCGACCATGCCCAGGAGGATCGACAGACTGACGACGAGCCGGAACGGTTTCAGGAGGCTGAACAATTCATGAATTGCACCGCGCGTTGGCTGGGTCATGAGCAGAGGGTTCCTTGGGTCTTGAGGCAGATACCCAGTAGAACGTCTGATGGAGGGCTTAATTTAAAGGGGGGGGGACGGGTGGCGGGGGAGTTACACAAAACCTGTGGGAGCGGCGGTGCGGCGATCCGACTTGCTCGCGAAAGCGGTGGGTCAGAAAAGTTGATGTTGGCTGACACGACGCCTTCGCGAGCAAGCCCGCTCCCACAAGGGTTGGGGGGAGGTTAGAGATTGCGTACTACGCGGAATCCGATCCAGTCGCCACGGGTTTGCGGGTCGATGTCGTTGCGGTTGCCCGAGCGGGAAAACACCGGCGCTTCGCCCCAGTCGTTGCCACGGATGCGCAGGGTGTCGCAGTCGGGCTCGGTCCAGGCGCTGCCGTCGGTGGGCGCGCCGACGTAGTCCGGGTGGTAGCAGTCGGCGATCCACTCGTAGACGTTGCCGTGCATGTCATATAGGCCAAAGGCATTCGCTGGGTAGCTGCCGACCGGCGAGCTGTAGCTGTAGCCGTCGGTCGGGCCGTAGGTGTTGGCGTGGGTGGCGATGCTGTAGTCGGTACCGGGGTCGAACGGGAAGGGGAACGCTCCCGTTGACCCGGCGCGGGCGGCGTATTCGCGCTGAGCCTCGCTGACGATGTGGTAGTGCTGGCCGGTCTTCATCGACAGCCAGGCGACGTAGGCGCTGACCTCGGCGAAGTTCATGCACACCGCCGGCTGGCGCGGGCCCTGTGGATAACGCGGCTTGCTGTTGATGCACTCGCGGCCGGGGCGGGTGTCGCCATCGGGCAGGGTGATCCCGGTTTCCTTCATGTATTGGGCCCATTCGCCGGCAGTGATCTGGTAGCGGCTCATGGCGAAGGGTTTTTCGAATGTCACCTCATGCATCGGGCCTTCATCAGGCTCGCGGCCGACTTCGTCGTCCGGGGTGCCCATGGTGAAGGTGCCGGCGGGCAGCACCACCATTTCCGGGCAGTTACGGCAATCCTTGAAGACCTTGCCCGGCAATGGCGCGGTGTAGGCCTGGGCGAGGCCGGGCAAGGCGCTGCCGAGCACGGCCAACAGCGTCAGGGCGCCGAATTTTTTCAGGGTGCTTTTCATAATGGCTCTCGCTCAGTCAGACCTGGTTGGCCAGCAGTTCCATCAGGCGGTCGATGTGCGCTTGGGTATTGAGCAACCCCGGCGACACACGAATGATCGGCCCGACATCGCGGTCCACGGCATCACACACCACGCGCTGATCCATCAGGTAATTGGCGACTTCTTCGCAGTCGCGGTTCTTGATGCGGAAGAAAGTGAAACCGGCGGAATATTCCGGCGACAGCGGCGTGACCAGCTCCACCGACGGGTGCTGCTGCAAGCGTTTTTTCAGGTAGCTGTTGATGTCGTGAATGCGCGTCGCGACCTCAGCCTTGCCCAGGTCCAAGTGCAACTTGAAGGCTTCGGTCAATGCCCAGCGGTGTTCGAACGAGTGATAGCCGCCGTAGGTCATCACCGTGGAAAATTGCGTGGCTTCGGAGAAGGTCGGGATGGTCGGGGTCACGTCCTTGAGCTCGTCGGAACGGGCGCAGATGATCCCGGTGCCCCGTGGGCCGAACATCCATTTGTGGGTGCCGGCGATGAAGAAGTCGCAGTGCATGTCCGGGAAGTCGACGTTCTCCACGCCGAAACCGTGTACGCCATCGATCACGTAGAGGATGCGGTCCTTGTCGGCGCGGCCACGGTTTTTCTCTTCCACCAGTTTGCCGATCTCGCCGATGGGCAATTTCACGCCGCTGCCGGAATGCACCCAGGTCATGCCCAGTACACGGGTTTCGGGGCGGATGTTGCGTTCGATCGCGGCCAGCACTTCGGCGGTCGAGACCTTGTACGGGTCTTCGAACAACTTGATCTTGCGAACCTGGGTGCCGTCCTTCCGGGTGCGGTATTCGAGCACGCTGTTGGCGGCGTAGTGCTCGTGTTCGCTGGTGAGGATCTCCTGGTCCGGGCGCACGTGGATGCCGGCGTAGATCATCGCCAGGCCTTCGGTGGTGCTGCCGGTCAGGGCGATCTGCGATGGCTTGGCTTTCAGGTAACGCCCGGCCCACACGCGCACCTCTTCTTCCCGGCGTTCGGTTTCGCCGCGATGCCAGTCCATGGCCAGGCCGGGGTTGCGATCGAGATTGGCACGGTGCATTTCAATGGCTTCACGCACGGGAAGGGGGTGCGAGGTCACCAGGAAGTTGGCGAAGTGCAGGTAATTCGGGTCTTGGGTGAAGAGTTGGCGCAATTGGTCCCATTTGTCCTTGGGCAGTGGCGCGGGGCTGGCGGCCAGTGTCGGCAGGTTGACGGCCGAGGCCAGGGGAATGCCGGCCGCGAGTATGCCGGCCTGCTTGAGGAATGAACGACGGTTGGTCATGGATTCGGTTCGCTCTGGCAAAGAAGAAATCAGTTTTTAACCACAGGCCGGGAGGACTTCTGCACCTGGTCCCAGACCCGCAGGAAGTTGCCGCCCCAGAGTTTGGCGATGTCGGCGTCGCTGTAGCCGCGGCTGATCAGTTCGGCGGTCACGTTGCGGGCCTCACTGACGTCCTTCCAGCCATCGAGGCCGCCGCCGTCGTTGAAGTCGGAACTGATGCCGACGTGGTCGATGCCGATTTTTTTCACGGCATAGTCGATCGCATCGCCGTAATCCTTGAGGGTGGCCTTGGGTTCTTCGTCAAGGATCGAATAGAGCTGGCTGGCGTACTCGCCGAAGCGCTGCTCGGGCCAGACGGTGATCACCGGGTCGCCGGGCATCAGGGCCATCTCCAGGCCTTGCAGCGGTTGCAGGTCGAAGCGCGCGCGCAGGGCGTTGAGTTTGTCTTGGGTAGTCTGGCTCAGCGGGCGGATGTAGGTCGGGAAGCCGACGATCTGCACCACGCCGCCGCTGTTCTTGATCAACTGCATTTCCGCATCGCTGAGGTTACGCGGGATGTCCACCAGGGCGCGCGGCGCCGAGTGTGAGGCGACCATCGGTGTGCGGCTCAGTTGCGCCACTTGCTCCAGGGCCTTGGTCGACATCTGCGACACATCGATGATCACGCCCAGGTCGTTGAGGCGATGCACCGCTTGCTTGCCGATGTCCGACAGCCCGCCCAGCGCATCCCGCGAATCATTGAAGAACGGCAGTGGCCGCGACGAGTCGGCCCAGGCGTTGTTACCCACGTAGCTGAAGCCGAACATGCGCATGCCGCGCGCGGCCCACTTGTCCAGGGCGTTGAGGTCATTGCCCAGCGGGTAGGCGTTGAGCATGCTGATGAACACTGCGAACTTGCCTTCGCCGTGCAGGCGACGGAAGTCGTCGGGGGTGTAGGCGATGGCCACCTGGTTGGGGAAATCGCGAACCATCGCGCTGATGATCTTGTAGCGGGTTTCCTGCTCAAAGCGGGCCTCGTCGACGAAACCGGCGGTAGGGCGATGGGGGGCGTTGGGGCCGTTCCAGATTTCCGGCCAGCCGAAAATCGTCAGTGCCGCCCCGGACAGGCGCCCGCGCCCGGTCTTGACCAGGTCGAACTGGCCTTCGCCGTCCTTGTCGACTTCGTTGCCGGCGGTGCCGAAGTCCATGGGCACGGTGATATGGCTGTCGAACGAGAGGATACGTTCCTGCAATTGATCGGCCTGTTTCATCACCTTGACCGGGTAGCCCGGGTTGTCCCTGAACCCGTAGTCCCAGGCCGCGAAGCCCGCACCCGCACTGATCGCCAGGGCCAGCGGCAGGCCGATGAAAAGAGCCTTTTTTGAACGTGGTTTTGTCATTGCCGTCTCAGTCAGGTTTGCCGCCCCGGATCAGGCGCGGGGGCCTTTGCTATCTGGGGGGAACGAGTGGCTGGGCTGAGAATTTAGTTGTTCGTGCCGGCCTCTTCGCGAGCAAGCCCGCTCCCACAGGTGACCGCATTCCAATGTGGGAGCGGGCTTGCTAGCGAAGCTCTTAAATTCTGCGGCGCAACACTCGTTCTAGCTTGGATAAAGCCTGCTCCATGGCTGACACAGGTAGGGCAATGACGATTTCTCGACGATGGTTCCTCGCGGGTCTGGCGCTGACCGGTGCCGCTGTGCCTGCGGTGTATTACGGGCATCGCGAATTGACCAGGCCGGACCCGACGATCACCCCCGGCGAAGCCTCGTTCGACGTGGCGGATGTCGTCGGCCAGCGCTTGGCGGATACCTTGCGCGGGGTCTGGCGGATTCGTTTCGAAGGTCGTGACGCCGGCATTGAAGGCTTGCCCCTCGAAGGCCTGGAGGTGTTCCTCGATATTGGCCACAAGGGGCGCGGCGTCAGTGGTTATCTCGACACCGTCGAGCGTTTGCGCTCCACCGAAGAGCCCCGTTACCGGGTGCTCGGCGATCTGTCCGGGGCCAACCCGAAGCAGCTGGCCTGGCGGCTGCTGGGGGCCAGCGGCTGTTGCGAATACGAATTCGACATGACCCTGGACGAAGTCTGGGCCGGTTTCGGCAACGCCGGCAGCGGCAGTCTCAGCGGGCGCGTGCTGGACCTCAAGCGCCCGCTGATGCTGACGGCCCAGGACAATCGCTTCATTGCCGTCAAGCAGGTATTCCCTGAAGCGCGCGAACGCACCGGCCTCAATACGGCCCTGCTGGCCTGGCTGGTATCGCCGGAGCACCGGTTGTTCCACCAACTCTGGCATGCCTCCCGGGACAAGTGGCACAAGCTGTCCGAAGACCAGCGCGGCGCCTTGCGCGGGCTCGGCTGGCAACCCGGCCCGCGAGACAAGGAGCGTGACGCCCGAGGTGAGCGCAAGGATCGCAACGGTTCGGGCGTGGACTTTTTCTTCATGCACCGGCACATGCTCGGCACCGCGCGCTCGATGCAGGACCTGCCGTCCTGGACGCACTTCCCGTTGCCGCAACCGGAGCTGGCGCGGGACCGGCCAGGCTTTGCGCGTTACTTCGACAACCACGACGGCACCGCTTTGCCGCCTGCCTGGCTGGCCGAGGACGATGACGAGTACACGCAATGGGTCAGCGACATCAAGACCGGCGAGACCTATCACAGCAACTTCCAGGTCTGGGAATCCCGCTACCGCGACCCGCGTTACCTGTCGACGCTGACCCTCGGCCAGTTCGGCTCGGAGGTCGAGTTGGGCCTGCACGACTGGCTGCACATGCGCTGGGCTTCGGTGCCCCGTGATCCGTCCAACGGTCAGCCGGTGCCGTTCGCCCGGGATCCGTCGGACTTTTCCGCACGCTGGTTTGCACCGGAAAACGATTTTCTCGGCGACCCGTTTTCCTCCCATGTGAGCCCGGTGTTCTGGCATTTCCACGGCTGGATCGACGATCGCCTGGAAGACTGGTTCCGCGCCCACGAGCGCTTCCATCCGGGGCAGCTCAGTCGGCTGCAGGTCAACGGCGTGCAATGGTTCGCGCCGGGACGCTGGGTCGAGATCGATGACCCGTGGCTCGGCCCGGTCACTCACGGCTGCAGTACCACCCTGGGGTTGCAGGAGGGCAAGTCGGTGGAAATGGACCCGGAAACCATGAAGCTGGCGTTGCGCATTACCTTTGGCGAGGACGAGAAGAAGCTGAAGGATCTGTTTCGCAAAGTGCCGCAACGGCCGTGGTATGCGCGAAATCTGAAGGCTAAGCAGAACCGGGCTTGATAACTGCGTTACCGTCAAATCGAGAAAGAAGGGGTATTGATGTTGAATGTTCCTGCCCCTTCGCGAGCAAGCCCGCTCCCACAGGGGAACGCATTCCAATGTGGGAGCGGGCTTGCTCCGGGCGGCGTTCCGACGAAGGCGTCCTGACAGACACCACGATTAGAGCACCTGCCACCCCCCACCCAACGCCTTGTACAACGCAATACTCGCCTGCATCCGCGACAAGCGCAGTTGCACATTCAAATCCTGTGCCGCATACAGCGTGCGCTGGGTTTCCAGCACCGTCAGCAAATCCTCGGCTCCGGCCTGGTAACGGCTTTGCGCGATGTTGAAGGCGGTCTGCGCCTGGCTCAGTTCTTCACTCTGCCACCCACGCTGTTCATCCAGTCCGCGAATGCCGTTGAGGGCTTTTTCGACGTCGGCGAAGCCGTTGATGATCGCCCCGCGATAGGTCTCCAGCAGTTCTTCCTGGCGCGCCGTGGCCTTGTCGCGTTGGGCACCGAGGCGGCCGTTGTTGAACACCGGCGCGAGCAACCCTGCGGTGAGGTTGTAGAAGGGGCTGCGCAGGATGTCATCGGCCCGGTCGGCTCCGGAGCCGATTTCGGCGGTGAGGGTCACGGTCGGCAGCATCGCGGCACGGGCGACGCTGACGTCCGCCTGGGCGGCGGCCAGTTGCGCCTCGGCCCGGGCAATGTCCGGGCGGCGGCTGAGCAACTGGCTGGGCACCCCGGCATCAATCGCCGGCCAGGTCAGTTGATCGAAGCGTTCCTGCCCCAGTGACAGCGCCTGAACCGGGCGGCCGAGCAGGGCGGCGAGGCTGATCCGCGCCTCCTCGGCCTGTTGCCGCACCAGCGGCAGCTGGCGTTGCTGCGCCGCCACCAGGCTTTTTTGCTGTGCCAGTTCCAGGGCCGTGGCCGAACCCGAGTCGAAACGGGTCTGCACCAGTTTCAACACGCTTTGGGCATTGGCCAGATTCAACTCGGCGATGCGGCTCTGCTCCTGTAACGACAAGGCTTGCGCGTAGCCGTTGGCCACGCCGCTGAGCAACGTCAATTCCACCGTGGCCTGATCGAACTCGCTGGCTTTCAGGCTGAACTGCGCACTGTCGCGAGTGGCGCGCTGGCCACCCCAGAAATCGATTTCGTAGCTGGCAGTCAGGTTCGCCGTGAAGTAGTCGACGGCGTCGTTATCACTGTCGGCATCGAGCTGGCTGTAGCCGCTGCCGCGCAGCAGTTTCTGGCGATTGGCGTTGACCCCGGCCTTGACCTCGGGCAGTTGCGAGCCGCCGGCAATCACCGTGTCGGCCTGGGCCTGGCGCACTCTCGCGATGGCTGCGGCCAGGTCGTAGCTGCCGAGCCGCGCCTGCTCGATCAGACGCCCCAGTTGCGGGCTGCCGAAGCGGTTCCACCATTGCTGGTTGTCAAGGACTGCGCCCGCGGTGTGCGGCGATTGCCAGGCGGCGGGCGGCTGGATGCCATTGTCCGGGCGCTGGGCAGGGGTGCCACAGGCGCTGAGTAGCAGGCACAAAGTCAACAGGCTGAGTGGCGGCTTCATCAATCGATCATTCACTGGTAAGGGCCGTGACCGGGTCGAGTCGGGCAGCCTTGCGGGCCGGCATGTAGCCGAAAACGACACCGGTGACCAAGGCGCAGCCGAAGGCGCCCAGCACCGCTATCAGGGAGAACGCGACAGCGACTTCGCTGAAAATCAGCACGCCCCCGACGATCAGCGCCAGGGCGATCCCGGTGAGGCCGCCCACCACCGAGAGCATCACCGCTTCGGTGAGGAACTGGCGCAGGATGTCGCGCTGGCGGGCACCGGTGGCCATGCGGATACCGATCTCGCGAGTCCGCTCGCGCACGGTCATGAGCATGATGTTCATCACACCGATCCCGCCCACCAGCAGCGAAATCGCCGCAATCGAGCCGAGCATCAGCGACAGGGTGTTTTGCGTGCGTGCCTCGGCCTGGATCATCGCAGCGTTGTTGGTCAATTCGAAATCGTGCTTGCCGTCATGCAGGCGCAGCATCAGTTGCTCGATGGCTTTTTCGGTCTCCTTGACCTTGCGCGCATCGGCGGCGGCGATGGCGATGTACTCGGGATTGTGGGTGCCGAACAGGCGTACGCTCGCGGCGGAGTAGGGGATGGCGATGCGGTCGTCACTGTCGGAGTCGCCGGAGCTGGCGCCTTTTTCCGCGAGCACGCCGACCACCTGGAACGGCACGTTTTCGATCAGGATGTACTGGCCGATCGGGTTGGCCACGTCCTTGAGCAGTTTGGTCCGCACCTTGTGCCCGATCACCGCGACCGCCGCGGCGTTTTGTTCGTCGTCGTGGGTGAAGTAACTGCCTTCGACCACCGGCCAGTTGAAAATCGCCGGGAAGTTGGTGTCGTTGCCGCCGACGTAGCTCATGTGATCGAGGTTGCCGAATCGCACCCCGGCCTCCTGGCCGTTGACCGGCATGATCCGCATCACCTGGGGCAGGCTGGCAATCGCGGCAACGTCATCGAGGGTGACGATGCCCATGGGCGTGCGTGGGTTGGGCGCCGAGCCGCTGAGGTAAATGATGTTGGAACCGAACGCGCCCATCTGCGCCATCACCTGGCGCTTGCTGCCTTCGCCGACGGCGAGCATTACGACCACCGAGGCGACGCCGATGATGATGCCGAGCAGGGTCAGGGCGGTGCGGAACTTGTTGATCCACATCACCCGCCACGCCGCGTGCACGGCATCGACCAATTCGCCCTTCCAGGCGCCGGTGGCTTCGGTGCCTTCACTCAAGCGCTTGCGCAGGTCGACGGCTTGTAGCGCACCCGGGTTGGCCGAATGTTGCATGGTCGGGTTTTCGCTGGCGCTGTCACTGATGATCAGGCCGTCGCGGATCTCGATGATGCGTTTGGCCCGGGCCGCCACTTCGCGGTCGTGGGTGATGAGGATCACCACGTGGCCCTGGCTCGCCAGTTCGTCGAGCAGGCTCATGACCTCGGCGCCGCTGTGGCTGTCGAGGGCGCCGGTGGGCTCGTCGGCCAGGATGATGTGGCCGCCATTCATCAACGCGCGGGCAATCGACACCCGTTGCTGCTGCCCGCCGGAGAGTTGATGGGGGCGGTTGCCGGTGCGTGAAGCCAGGCCGAGGCGGTCGAGCAGGGCGGCGGCGCGGGCGTGGCGTTCGGCGGCGGGCAAGCCTGCGTAGATCGCCGGCATCTCGACGTTCTCCTGGGCCGAACCCGACGGAATCAGGTGGTAGCCCTGGAACACGAAACCGAAGGCTTCACGGCGCAGCCAGGCCAGTTCGTCACTGTCCAGCGCCGCGACGTTTTCCCCGGCGAAGCGGTATTCGCCGGCGGTCGGGCGATCCAGGCAGCCGAGGATGTTCATCAGCGTCGACTTACCGGAGCCGGAGGCACCGACGATCGCCACGAACTCCCCCGCATGGATCGACAGGTCGATGCCGCGCAGCACGTGGACTTCAGGCGCGTCGCCACCGCCGTAGGCTTTGCGGATGTCCGAAAGTTCGATCAGGGGCGTGTGCATTCAGCCGCCACTCCCGTCGAACGGGCCGATCAACAGGTGATCGCCTTCTTGCAGGCCGTCGAGGATCTGTACGCGCAGGCGGTCGCTGATGCCGGTGCGCACGTTGCGCTGCTCGATGCTGCCATTGCCGGCGACCACTTGCGCGGTCTGCCGGTCTGTCTGCGGGCCGGCCTGCAGGGCGGCGATGGGCGCGGTGAGTACGTTCTGCGCCTGATTGGCGACGAAAAACACCTGGGTGGTCATTTCCGCCATCAGCGCGTTGTCGGCGTTGTCGACGTCCAGCAACACGGTGTACAGCACGACGCGGGCACTCCCGCTTTTGCTGGTACTGGCGGGGCTGCCGCCGCCCTGGCTGGTCTGGTCCAGGGGCTTGGGCGGGACCGGGAGGATTTGCCGCACGGTGCTGGTCCAGCGTCGGCTACCACCGCTCAGGGTGGTGAACCAGGCGTGCATGCCGGGTTTGACGTGGCCGATGTCCGCCTCCGAGACCTCGGCCCACACGGTCATCGGCGACAGTTTGGCGATGCGCAGGATCAACGGCGTTTGCTGCTGGGCGTTGAGGGTCTGGCCGACCCGGGCATCCAGCGCCACCACAGTGCCGGCCATCGGCGCATAGATGCGCGTGTAGCCGAGCTCCGCCTGGTCGCTGCGCAGGCTGGCTTCGGCCTGGAGGATTTGCGCCTGGAACATGTCGACCCGTGCCTGGGTGGCGCGCAGTTCGGCCTGGGCGGTCTGCACGTCTTCTTCACGGGTGGCGCCGCCGGCGGCGAGGTGCTGTTGACGTTGGTATTTCTGCCGGGCCAGGTCGTGTTGTGCCCGCTGCTCCTGCAGCTGCGCCTTGAGATTTTCGACGGAAAAACGCCCGGCATCGAGTTTGGCCTGTTGCGTGGACGGGTCGATTTCCACCAGCAACTGGCCTTCCTTGACCACATCGCCGACTTCCACGTGGATCTTGTGGATTTGCCCGGAGGCCTGGGCGCCGACGTCGACATAACGCCGCGGTTGCAGGGTGCCCAAGGCCGTGACGCTGCTTTCAATGTCGGCGCGGCTGACCTGGACGGTGACCAGCCCGTCGCGGCCCGGCGGGATGAACTGCCAGGCGGCGACGGCAACCACGGGGATCAGACAAAGTGCTGCAAGCAGGGCGCGTCGGGTCTGTCGGGGACGTTTCATGCAGGGTTCCGGCCTGGGAAAATCGGCCCGTCGTTCAGCGGTGGAGGCGGGCAGAGACGGGGAGCTGTCCTGTAAACGTTGAGCCGGGCGCGGAATTTAGGCGACGACACAATCTAATGTGGGAGCGGGCTTGCTCGCGAAGAGGCCGGCACATTCACCATTTATGTTGCCTGATGCACCGCCTTCGTCGGAACGCCGCCCGGAGCAAGCCCGCTCCCACATGGATCAGAGCTATTTATCGGGCAAGTTGAAGCAGTACTTTAAATCTATATGAGAATTACTATAAATTACGCGACTCGAACTGCCACTATCGTGCCACTGTGTGATTCAGCGGTCGCCGAAACGGCTCAAGGACAGAAACCGCACTCCCGTGCGGACGGGAGTCATGTTGGAAAACTACTATCGCGAACTGGTGTGTTTCCTCAACGCCAGGCTGGGCAACCGTCAGGTGGCCGAAGATGTGGTGCATGACGCTTATCTGCGGGTCCTGGAGCGTTCCAGTGAGACGCCGATCGAGCAGCCCCGGGCATTCCTGTATCGCACCGCCCTCAATCTGGTTATCGACAACCATCGACGCAACACCCTGCGTCAGGCCGAACCCCTGGACGTGCTCGACAATGAGGAGCGCTATTTCACCCCTTCGCCGCAAAACGTGCTCGATCATGGCCAGCGTCTGGAAATGCTCCAGAGTGCCCTGGCGGAGTTGCCAGGGCTGTGCCGCGAGAGTTTCCTGTTGCGCAAGATCGAAGGTCTGTCCCATCCGCAGATTGCCGAGCAACTGGGCATTTCCCGGGCAATGGTCGAGAAGCACATTGTCAACGCCATGAAGCATTGCCGTATACGGATGCGACAGGGGGACGCCCAGTGATCCTGCGCGGTTAAATTTTTTTTCACGGTCCTCGTTCCTACTCAACAGACGACCTGTTGTGCGGCCCTTGGCGGGTCAGGTCACTTAGGTTCAATGCCCCGCCTTTGAGGGGAACATCCAGAGGACACTGGAAATGACACAGGCAATTGCTTCGCCCCTCGTTCACGACCTGATCGGCGTCGGTTTCGGCCCGTCGAACCTGGCACTGGCCATCGCGCTGCAAGAGCGCGGGACGAGCCAGGGCAACCTGGATGTGCTGTTCCTCGACAAGCAGGCCGACTACCGCTGGCACGGCAACACCCTGGTGACCCAGAGCGAGTTGCAGATTTCCTTCCTCAAGGACCTGGTGACCCTGCGCAATCCCACCAGCCCTTATTCGTTCGTCAATTACCTCAAGGCCCACGGGCGCCTGGTGGACTTCATCAACCTGGGCACCTTCTATCCGTGCCGCATGGAGTACAACGACTACCTGCGCTGGGTTGCCGGGCAGTTCACCGGGCAAAGCCGCTACGGTGAAGAGGTACTGACCATCGAGCCGGTGCTGCACAACCAGCAGGTCGAGGCGCTGCGGGTGATTTCCCGCGATGCGACAGGGCATCAACAGGTGCGCACCACCCGTTCGGTGGTGGTCAGCGCCGGTGGCACGCCACGTATTCCCGAGGTGTTCAAGGCGCTCAAGGATGACGGGCGGGTGTTCCACCATTCCCAGTACCTGGCGCAGATGGCCAGGCAGCCGTGCGTGGACAACCGGCCGATGAGCATTGCGATCATCGGGGGCGGGCAGAGCGCGGCCGAAGCCTTCATCGATTTGAACGACAGCTTCCCGTCGGTGCAGGTGGACATGATCCTGCGCGGCTCGGCACTCAAGCCGGCCGACGACAGCCCCTTCGTCAACGAAGTGTTCTCGCCGGAGTTCACCGACCTGGTGTTCCAGCAGCCCGACAGCGAGCGCGAGCGCCTGGTCAACGAATACCACAACACCAACTACTCGGTGGTGGACATCGATCTGATCGAGCGCATCTACGGCATCTTCTATCGGCAGAAAGTTTCGGGCATCGCCCGTCATGCGTTCCACACCCTGACCACGATCGAAAAGGCCACCGCCAACGAACGGGGCATCGAACTGGGGTTGCGCAACAACGCCACCGGCGAAGTCTCGGTGCGTCACTACGATGCCGTGGTGCTGGCCACCGGCTACGAGCGGCAGATGCATCGCAAGCTGCTGGCGCCACTGGAAGAGTACCTGGGGGATTTCGAGGTCGATCGCCACTACAAGCTGATCACCGACGAGCGCTGCAAGGCCGGCCTCTACATGCAGGGCTTTTGCCAGGCCAGCCATGGGTTGAGCGACACCTTGCTGTCGATCCTGCCGATTCGTGCCGATGAAATTGCCGGGTCGTTGTATGAGCATGGCAAGCATCGCGGGCAGGGGCGGTCGGTGGTGGATCTGTTGTTGGCGACTGCCAGCTGAGATTTGCGGCGACTACAAGGCCCTCTTCGCGAGCAAGCCCGCTCCCACTTTGGTCCGGCGAACACAGGTCCATTGTGGGAGCGGGCTTGCTCGCGAAGGGGCCGGAAAGAACACCGCAAATATTGATTCCTGAACCCTTCCTGAAGAACCCCGCGTTTCCCCCTGCAAGACTTTGTAACGGGTTTACTCTCCAGACATCGGGGCGTAAGCTTCGCGCGTTTTCATCCATTACGGAGACCCACAGTGGGTACTTGTTCGAGTGACAGTTGTCGGCCGGTCTCGGTAACCGGCATTTTCTCGGCAAGATAACGCGCAGTCTCCTGTGCCGTTGTCTCGCCGACAAGCGAGCAGCGGCATCCTGATCATGGCCAGTCCCGGCCGTGTCCCGACGTCCCTCTCATCGACGCTGAACAGTGCGTGGTTTCGACTTCTTGTCGTGGCCGCCGCTCTATCGACACGCCTGTTTTTCGTGACCGGCGTGCCAGGCCTTGCCTTGCCGGTTGTTCCGGCGGCAGTGGCGTGGACCTGCCTGCTCGACGGTTTCCCGGCTGACCAAAGGGGCACCAGCCATGAAACTTACCCTCAAGGAATTCTTCGCAGGCTTCCTGCGTAACCGCCACATCGTCCGGCACTTCCGTCGCCTGGCGTTGCTGGAAACCTTCACCGACACCACAGTCAGCCGTGAAGTCCCGCCCAGCCTGGCGCAAACCCTGGTGGCCGCTGCCGGCAGCGATTCCGGTCAATTGCTCAACACCCTGGGCAGTCACACCGACGGCTTGAGCGAACTCGAAGCCGATGCCCTGCGCGAGCAATTCGGTCTCAATGAAGTCGAACACGAACAGCCGCTGCCCTGGTGGACGCACCTGTGGCACTGCTACAAGAACCCGTTCAACCTGCTGCTGACGTTGCTGGCGGTCATCTCCTGGCTGACCGAAGACATGAAAGCCGCCATCGTGATTTTCTCCATGGTGGTGCTCTCGACCTTGCTGCGCTTCTGGCAGGAAACCAAATCCAATCAGGCCGCCGATGCTCTCAAGGCCATGGTCAGCAACACCGCCACGGTGATGCGCCGGGACCTTGAGGACCGTGGCGCGCAGCGCATCGAACTGCCGATCAGGCAACTGGTGCCGGGCGATCTGATCTTACTGTCTGCCGGTGACATGATTCCCGCCGATTGCCGGGTGCTCAGCGCCAAGGACCTGTTCGTCAGCCAGGCGGCGATGACCGGTGAATCGATGCCGGTGGAAAAGTTTCCCCGTCAGCAGGACCGTGAAACGCTCAATCCCCTGGACCTGGACAACATCCTGTTCATGGGCACCAACGTGGTGTCCGGCACGGCCATGGCGGTGATTCTCACCACCGGCAACAGCACCTATTTCGGCGCCCTGGCCCAGCGCGTGGGTGCAACCGACCGGGCGCCGACTTCGTTCCAGACCGGGGTCAACAAAGTCAGCTGGCTGCTTATCCGCTTCATGTTCGTCATGGCGCCGTTGGTGTTGTTCATCAACGGTTTCACCAAGGGCGACTGGACCGAAGCGCTGCTGTTCGCGCTGTCGATTGCCGTGGGCCTGACCCCGGAAATGCTGCCGATGATCGTCACCTCGACCCTGGCCAAGGGCGCGGTGTTCCTGTCGCGCAAGAAAGTCATCGTCAAACGCCTCGACGCGATCCAGAACTTCGGCGCGATGGACGTGTTGTGCACCGACAAGACCGGCACCCTGACCCAGGACAAGATCTTCCTGGCGCGCAACGTCGATGTCTGGGGTCGCGATTGCGATGACGTGCTGGAAATGGCCTACCTCAACAGCTACTACCAGACAGGGCTGAAAAACCTGCTGGATGTGGCGGTGCTCGAACACGTCGAAATCCATCGTGAGCTGAAAGTCGGCACGGCGTTTCGCAAGGTCGACGAGATTCCGTTCGACTTCACTCGCCGGCGCATGTCGGTGGTGGTCGCCGAGCATGGGCAACCGCACCTGCTGATCTGCAAGGGCGCAGTGGAAGAGGTACTGGCGGTCTGCTCGCGGGTTCGTCACGGCGAAGTCGATGAAGTGTTGACCGAAGAACTGCTGGCGCGCATCCGTCAGGTCACGGCCACGTTCAACGCCGAAGGCTTGCGGGTGGTGGCGGTTGCTGCACGGCCGATGATCGAAGGGCGCGACACCTACAGCCTGGCCGATGAACAGGCACTGACACTGATCGGTTACGTAGCCTTTCTCGATCCGCCGAAAGAGAGCACCGCGCCGGCGCTCAAGGCCCTGGCGGCCCATGGCGTGGCGGTGAAAGTGCTGACCGGCGACAACGAACTGGTGACGGCGAAAATCTGCCGTGAGGTCGGCCTGGAGCAGCAAGGCCTGCTGATGGGCAACGAAATCGAACGCATGAGCGATGCCGAACTGGCGAACGCCGTGGAGACCACCAACGTCTTCGCCAGGCTGACGCCGACGCACAAGGAACGCATCGTCCGTCTGCTCAAGGGCAACGGCCATGTGGTCGGTTTCATGGGCGACGGCATCAACGACGCCCCGGCCCTGCGCACCGCCGACATCGGCATTTCCGTGGACAGCGCCGTGGACATCGCCAAGGAAGCGGCCGACATCATCCTGCTGGAAAAGAGCCTGATGGTGCTGGAGGAGGGCGTGCTGGAAGGGCGCCGGACCTTCGCCAACATGCTCAAGTACATCAAGATGACCGCCAGTTCGAACTTCGGCAACGTGTTCTCGGTGCTGGTGGCCAGTGCGTTCATCCCGTTTCTGCCGATGCTGCCGATGCACCTGCTGGTGCAAAACCTGCTCTATGACATTTCGCAGATCGCCATCCCGTTCGATAACGTCGATGACGAAATGCTCAAGCAACCGCAACGCTGGCAACAGGCGGATGTCGGGCGCTTCATGCTGTTTTTCGGGCCGATCAGTTCGATCTTCGACATCACCACGTTCGCCTTGATGTGGTACGTGTTCGATGCCAACACCCCGGATCACCAGACCCTGTTCCAGTCCGGCTGGTTCGTGGTCGGGCTGCTGACCCAGACCCTGATCGTGCACATGATCCGCACCCCGAAGATCCCGTTCCTGCAAAGCCGCGCGGCCATGCCGTTGCTGGTGATGACCGGATTGATCATGGCCGTGGGGATTTTCCTGCCGATGGGACCGCTGGCCCATTACTTCAAATTGCAGGCGTTGCCGTCGCTGTACTTCGTGTTCCTGCCGGTGATCCTGCTGGCGTACATGGCGTTGACCCAGGCGGTGAAGGGCTTCTACATCCGACGGTTTGGCTGGCAATAAAGCCGCAAAACCTGTGGGAGCGGGCTTGCTCGCGAAAGCGATGTATCAGTCACCATCATCATCGACTGACCCACCGCTTTCGTCGGAACGCCGCCCGGAGCAAGCCCGCTCCCACAGGGGCCGTGTGTTTTTTCAAAGGATTCATCATGCAAGCACTTAACAACCTCAACCTGACCTCCCTGCTCGACACCCTGGTCAGCCTCAGCGCGGCCTTCATCCTCGGTGGCCTGATCGGTTTCGAGCGCCAGTACCGGCAGCGCACCGCCGGCTTGCGCACCAACGTGCTGGTGGCGGTGGGCGCGGCGATTTTCGTCGACATGGCCAACCGGCTCGCCGGTGCCGAAGGTGCTGTGCGGGTTGTCGCCTACGTGGTTTCCGGCATCGGCTTTCTCGGTGCAGGGGTGATCATGCGCGAAGAGGGCAATGTGCGCGGCCTCAATACCGCCGCCACGCTCTGGACCTCGGCGGCGGTCGGAGCCTGCGCCGGTGCCGATCTGCTGGCCGAGGCGTTGCTTGGCACCTTGTTTGTGCTGGCGGCAAACACCCTGCTGCGGCCGATCGTCAACAACATCAACCGTCAGCCGCTGGATGTGATTTCGGCGGAAGTCACCAACATCGTCTATGTCATCGCCCGACGCACGCAGCAGAAAACCGTGCTGGCCTTGCTCGAAGCCGAACTGGAGCGCAGCAACTACCCGGCCAGCGATGTCGATGTGCACGCGTTCGGCACGGATGAAATTGAAATCGAAGCCACCCTGGCCACCACCTCGGTCGATGGTGATGAACTGGATGCCCTGGTGGCACGGATTTCGACCTCGGCCCTGGTGGTGCAGGCGTTCTGGAGTCCGAGTACTACGGAGTGAAGGCCAAGGTTTCCCCGGCAAGCGTCAGACTAACCGGCATTGATTTAGGAATATTCCTACATAAACTCAGGGAGGTCTTCCGTAGGCTTTGCGACCTCTTGAAACCGACATCCTTTTGGAGGTCACCTTGCCGGATAAATCCTTGCGCATCCTGATCGCCGATGCGCAGCACTTCAATTGCCTGCGGATCGAGCGGCTGTTCAACCAGCTCGGCTACTTTCGGGTGGCACCGGTGCACAGCCTCGACGAACTCCTTCCACTGGTGGAGTACGCCGGCGAGCCTCTGGACCTGGTGCTCGTCAATGGGGTGATGGCCAGCGAAGGGCTGGATCTGTTCAGTTTCCTGGCCGACAACCGGCAGGTTCATCACGGGTTTATCTTCAATGAACAGCAGGCACCGGTGCCGCCCGTCGCGGGCAAGGTCCAGGTCAGCCAGGCCGCCCTGCCTGACCTCGCGTGCATTACGCAGTTGATGAGCACCGTCGATCGTCGTCTGCCGTTCGTCGGAACTGTCATTTCTGTCAGGTAGTTCTTTCCAGCCTTCCATGCAAAAGTCTATGCGCAGCGTTGTGCCCAACCGCTGCGGTGCCTGGAGGGCATTTTTTGCCCGATCGTGTTGTTTTGCACGGGAGTTGTCATGAAGTCTGCACTGATTGTGGAAGATCATCCGGTGGTTCGCTCCATGATCAAACTCGTACTCAAGGGTGAAGGATTCAAGAGTATTTACGAGGCCTCCCGTGGCGATGAGGTCCTGGCGTTGCTCCGGGAGCATCGACCAGATGTCGTGCTGCTTGATCTGGGGCTTCCCGGTGTGGCGGGGCTTGAGGTGATGGACCGTATCAAGGCCGAACAGACGCGATGCCGCGTGGTGGTGTTCACCTCGCTGGAGGCCCAGTTCTATCAGGACCGCTGCATGCGTGCCGGGGCTTTTGCCTATGTTTCCAAGAGCAAGGACCTGGATGACTTGAAGGCGGCGGTGAATTGCGTGATGGCCGGCTACACCTATTTCGCCCAGACTCCCTCGAGCTCCGTGTCGATGGGGGAGTTGCAACGCAGCGAAAAGCAATTGATCGACAAGCTCACCAATCGTGAGTTGACCGTTCTGCAGTACCTGGCCCGGGGTTCGAAAAACCTGGAAATCGCCGAGATCATGCACCTGAGCTACAAGACCGTCAGTACCTACAAAACCCGACTCACCCTCAAGCTCAACGTGAGCTCGTCGGTGCATTTGAGGGATTTCGCCCTGCGCAATCATCTGATCTGAATGAACACACTCCGACGACTGGCAGGTGGGGTGCTGATCGGCCTTCTTCTCTGGGCATCGACGGTCTGTGCGCAACAGTCGTTGACCCTGTTGGGGCGCTCGAGCGTCGAAGGCCTGAGTGTCAGGTTGTCGGAAACCGAGTCGCGCTGGCTACAGCAAAAGGGCCGATTGGTGCTGGCTGTCTCGGCACCGGACTATCCCCCCTTCGAGTTCAACACGGCGGGCAAGGTGTTCGAAGGCGTGACCGCCGATTACGCCGGGTTGCTCGAACAATTGTTGAACGTCGTCATTGATGTCCGACGCTATCCGTCCCGGGCCGACGCGGTGCAGGCCATCAAGGAAGGGCAGGCAGACCTGCTGGGAACGGCCAACCGGTTTGAAGCCGAAGATCCACAGCTACAGATGTCCAGCGCCTATGCGGTCGATCAACCGGTGCTGGTCACCCGCACCGATTTCCCTCCGGTGCTCGACCCGACGCTGGCCGGCAAGCGGCTGGTGATGCTGTATCACTACCTGCCCGAATACAGCGTGCAACAGTTCTATTCCAGGGCGCAGGTCCAGTTGTTTCCCTCGACGTTGGCGGCGATGGGCGCCGTGGCGTACGGCCAGGCCGATGTCTATCTGGGGGATGCAATCAATGCCCATTACCTGATCAGCAGGAATAACCTGGACAACGTGCACCTGACGGACTTCTCGCCCATGGAGTCCGGGCGTTTTGCCTTTGCAATGGCCCGCGACAATGACTCGCTGTTGCGCATCGTCAACAAGGCGCTGGCGGCCATCTCCACCAATGAACAAATGAATATCCTGCGTCGTTGGGGGGCGAACGGTGTGTCTATCCCCGGCAACCAGTCATTGCAATTGAGCGTGGCCGAACAGCGCTGGCTCGAACGCCACCCGCGGGTCAGGGTCGCGATCAACGAAAATATCCCGCCGATTTCATTTGTCGACAGCGAAGGCAAGTTCCGCGGTATTGGCGTCGATGTACTGGCGAAAATCAGTTTGCGCACCGGCTTGCAATTTGACATCCGGGGCATGAAGTCGGTGGCCGAGATGATGACCGGCATCAAGAGCGGGCAGATCGATGTCCTGGCCGGTATCGGCCTCAGTTCCCAGCGTGAAGATGAGTTGCTGTTCACCCGCGCGTTTCTGAGTAGCCCTTCGGTGCTGGTGACCCGCGTGGATACGGACAGCCCCAGGACGCTGGATGACATGGCGGGAAGGACGTTGGCGCTGACCCAGGGCAACATTGTCGGCGAATACCTTCGCCAGCATTACCCGCAGATCCAGCTGGTGGATGCGCCCCTGTCGACCGATGCCATGGAAATGGTCGCCCAGGGCAAGACCCTGGGCGGCATCAACTCCCTGATCAGCGCCCGTTACCTGATTTCCCGGCAGTATCGCGATCGCCTGCAAGTGACCAGCACCGTGGGCACCGACCCGGCACGAAGCACCCTGGCGACCAGCCGCGAGGCCACCGAGCTGCATTCGATCCTGGACAAGGCGCTGTTGAGCATCCCCCCCGAAGAAATTGACGAGTTGACCCAACCCTGGCGCTATGACGCCATGGTCGAGCAGAGCTATTGGCTACGACACCGGCAGGCGATCGTGCAGGCGTTTGCGCTGGCGGGTGTCCTGCTGTTGCTCGCGTTGGCCGGGATCGTCTGGCAGCGGCGGCAGATTCGCCAGCGCCAGCAATTGCTTGGGCAATTGCAGCAAGCCAAGGACGCGGCGGACGACGCCAACCGGGCCAAGACCACGTTCCTGGCCACCATGAGCCATGAAATACGCACGCCGATGAACGCGCTGATCGGTATGCTCGAACTGGCACTGAAACGGGCCGATGAAGGGGAGACCGACCGCGCCGCCATCGAGGTGGCGTCCAACGCTGGGCAACAATTGCTGGATTTGATCGGCGACATTCTGGACGTCGCCCGGATCGAATCCGGGCATTTGTCGCTGGCGCCGGAGCGGGTCAACCTGCAGGCGCTGGTGACGTCGGTCTGCCGGGTTTTCGAAGGGCTGGCACTGCAGAAAAATCTGCAGTGGCGGGTCGAACTCGACGAACACAGTGACTGTGACGTGATGCTCGATCCCACGCGCTTCAAACAAGTGCTGTCCAATCTGCTGAGCAATGCGATCAAGTTCACCCGGGAAGGCCAGGTGAGCCTGATGCTGCGAGTGCGACCTCAAGCCCCGGCGCACCTCGCGGTCAGCGTGCAGATAGAGGACAGCGGCATCGGTATCAGCGCGCTCGACCGGCAACGCCTGTTCAACCCGTTCGAGCAGGCGGGCAACAACCAACAGAGCGCCCGGCAAGGTTCCGGCCTGGGGTTGGTGATCAGTCGTACCCTGTGCGAAATGATGGGCGGCCGGTTGCAACTCGACAGCCAGCCTGGGCACGGGACGCGGGTCGACATCAGCCTGGTGCTGCCCGCCCTGCAAGCGTTACCCGCGGGGGGCAAGCCCCTGGATCCGGCGCAGCTCACGACCCGGGCGTTGTCGATTCTGGTGGTCGACGACTATCCGGCCAACCGCCTGTTGCTTTCGCGGCAGCTGGGCTACCTGGGCCATCGCGTGGTGCTGGCTGAAGACGGGGCGCAGGGGCTTGAACAGTGGCGTGGGCAAGGGTTCGATCTGGTCATCACTGATTGCAACATGCCGCAGCTCAGTGGGTACGAACTGGCGGGCGCGATACGTGAGCAAGAGCGGGAGCAGGGGCTGTCGCCGACACTGATTCTGGGTTTTACCGCCAATGCGCAGGCCGAGGAGAAAGCCCGGTGTCAGGCGGCGGGCATGGACGATTGCCTGTTCAAGCCCATTCGCCTGGTGGATTTGCAGGCGTGGCTGGCCCAGCGGTTTTCCAGCACACCCTCAACGGCTATCGATGATCCAGGCGTCGCCGAATTCGATTTGAGCGGGCTGGAGCGTTATGCGGATGCGGACCGTGAGCTGGTCGATCAACTGTTGCACGATCTGGCGCTGAGCAACCGCGAGGATCGCGTGCATTTGCTCGCCTTGCACGCCGGCGCCAATCACCCGGGCTTGCGGGAGCTCGCGCACCGGATCAAAGGCGGGGCGCTGATGGTGCGAGCGCTTGCCCTGGTCGAGTGTTGCGAACAACTGGAGCAGGCGTGCAATGACGGCCGCACGGCAAAGATCAACGACGCCGTCGACCGGTTGCAGCAAGCCATGGCCCGCCTGGACCGGCGTCTGGAGCAGGATTGAGGCTCAATCCCAGTTCGGTGCGATGCCTTTCGGGCTGGTCAGGCGGTGGCCGCGATCCAGCGTTGCGATCAAGGCCATGTCGGCCTCGTTCAAGGTCAGCTCGCGAGCCTTCAAGTTGCTTTCAAGGTTGGCCCGGCGAGTGGAAGACGGGATCACCGCGTAACCCGATTGCATGGCCCAGGCCAGGGTGATCTGCGCCGGTGTCGCGTGCAGGCGGTCGGCGATCTGCTGGATGAGCGGATCCTTCAGGACTTCACCGTAAGCCAGGGTCATGTATGAGGTGATGCCGATGCCCTGGCTGCGTGCGAACTCGACGACTTCGCGGTTTTGCAGGTAGGGGTGCAGCTCGATCTGGTGGGTGGCGATGTGCTCTGCACCAATGGTCGCGACTGCCTGTTTCATCAGGTCGATGGTGAAGTTGGACACACCGATCTGCCGGGTCAGGCCCAGGCGTTTGGCTTCGAGCAGGGCGCCCATGAATTCTTCGACCGGCACTTGATCGTCCGGCGACGGCCAGTGGATCAGGGTCAGGTCCAGGTAGTCGGTCTGCAGTTTGCGCAGGCTTTCTTTCAGGCTGTCGATCAAACGATCACCGGCCAGGTTGGCGACCCAGATCTTGCTGGTGACGAACAGTTCGTCACGGGCGATACCGCTGGCGGCGATAGCCTCGCCGACATCAGCTTCGTTCTCGTAGATTTGTGCGGTATCGATCACCCGGTAGCCGAGCGCCAGGGCGGTGCTCACCGAATCGATGACCACCTGGCCTTGCAGGCGAAAGGTACCCAGGCCGAAGGCGGGAATGGACATTGAAGACTCCAGAGGTTGCAGTGGGAATGGGCGGCAGTATCCGCGCCTGCATCCGTGAGAAAAACCGCTGGATTGGCAAAGCAATGTTTACCGTAAATCAAGAATCATCGGCAGTCTGGTGGGGGGATGGTGTCTGATCCGACGCCTTCGCTGGCAAGCCAGCTCCCACAGGGGAATGCATTCCAAATGTGGGAGCGGGCTTGCTCGCGAAGGCGGCGACTCGGTCTGAAGCCTTACCCCCGGGGATCAAGAATCATGCAAGTGGTGGTCCCCGTCGCGTACAACCGCCCATCCACATCATAAATCCGCCCCTCGGCCAGCGCGGTCGAGCGCCCCAGGTGCACAATCTTGCCCTCGGCCCGCACCGGTCCGCTGGCGTTGTTCAACGCGCGGACGTAGCTGATGCGCAGATCCAGCGTGGTGTAACCCTGGCCTTTTTTCAGTTGCGTATGGACCGCGCAACCCATGCATGAATCCAGCAGGGTCGCGGCATAGCCTCCGTGGACCGTGCCCAGCGGGTTGTAGTGCCGGGCATCCGGTGTGCCCTGGAAGATGAACAGCCCGCTCGACCATTCGATGGGGATGAAATCCATCAGCGTGCCAATCGGCGGGGAGGGCAATTCGCCGTTGCCGATGCCTTCGAAAAACTCGGCGGGGGACAACGCGCTGACCTCGGCCATGGACAGACTGCCGGGCCCGGCGAGGCGGGCGCGCATGGCCTGTTCCTGGGCGATCCATTGGGCGAGGGTGGCGTCGCGGTTGGGGCTTTGCATGACGGAGTCCTCGGTGGGGGCAATATTATGGGTGTAATCAAATTTGATATTATGCCCGAAATAAAATCTCGGCTACCCCCCAATAAGCTAACCGCTTGCCGCTCAAAGCTTGCCGCTGCCCCTATGCAATATCACTTCGACTGAATTCCTCCCCGAGAAAATCGATCAGCGTGCGCACCGACGGCAGCAGGCCCCGGCGCGAGGGGAAGATCGCATGGATCACACCGCTCTTCGGTGCCCAGCCCGGCACCAGTTCCACCAGTTGCCCGGCGGCGATTTCATCGCGCACCACGACACTGGGCAGGTGCACGATGCCGATCCCGGCGAGCGCCGCATGGCGCAAGGCCAACAGGTCATCGGTGACCATCCGCGGTGCGTGACGAATCATTGCAGTGTTGCCATCGGCCCCGAACAGTTCCCACTGATATTCGCGCTGCGCCGCGCCCCAGTGCAGGCTCGGCAAGCCGCTGAGGTCGGCCGGGGAGGCCGGAGTCGACAGGCGCGATAAAAAGGCCGGGCTGCCGACCACGCTCTGGGTGCTGTTGCCCAGCACCTTCATCACCATGTCGGTGTTCTCCAGCGGCGGAAAACGTACCCGCAGGGCAATGTCGAAGCCTTCGTGAATCAGGTCGACCCGGCGATTGGTACTCTCGATGAACAATTCCACCAAGGGGTACTTGAGCATATAGCGGGTCAGCATCGGCCCGACCCAGGAATTGAGCAGCGCCGTCGGGCAACTGACACGCACCAGGCCTTGGGGCTCGGAGCGGTTGCGCTCGATCAGTTCGGCGGCGCTTTCCGCCTCCACCCGCATGGCCAGGCAGCGCTGGTAATAGGCCTGGCCGATTTCCGTCAATGAACAATGCCGGCTGGTGCGGTGCAGCAGGCGCACGCCGAGGCGTTCTTCGAGTTCGGCAATGCGTCGGCTGAGCTTGGACTTGGGCATGTCCAGTGCCCGGCCGGCTGCGGCGAAACCGTGATGCTCCACCACTTGGGTGAAGTAGTAGAGGGTGTTGAGGTCTTCCACCATCGTTCTCCAGATAGAACGCTAAAGCTGATTTTTGCAGTCTAGCGCAGCAAAGGTCACGGTTTTAAGCTTTGTCCATGGCTTCACTCACCTCATCAGGAGACACCATGAAAAACATCATCGGTATCTACACCAGTCCACGGACCCATTGGGTCGGCGACGGTTTTCCGGTTCGCACGCTGTTTTCCTACGACAACCTGGGCAAGCACATCAGCCCGTTCCTGTTGCTGGATCACGCCGGCCCCGCTGAATTCACCCCGACCAGCGAGCGACGTGGCGTTGGTCAGCATCCTCATCGTGGCTTCGAAACCGTGACTATCGTTTACAAGGGCGAACTGGAGCATCGGGACTCCACCGGCAGTGGCGGCAAGATCGGCCCCGGCGATGTGCAATGGATGACCGCTGCCTCGGGAATCCTGCATGAAGAGTTTCACTCCGAAGGTTTCGCCAAAAGCGGTGGCACCCTGGAGATGGTGCAATTGTGGGTCAACCTGCCGGCCAGGGACAAAATGGCCGACCCCGGCTACCAGACGATTCTCGACCGTGACATCCCGGCCATCGCCTTGAAGGACAACGCCGGCAGCCTGCGCCTGATCGCCGGTGAGTTCGACGGCCACAAGGGCGCGGCGCGCACCTTCACCCCGGTTGACCTGTGGGACATTCGTTTGAATGCCGGCAAGTTGCTCACCCTTGACCTGCATGAAGGGCGCAACACCGCACTGGTGGTGCTGCGCGGCATGGTTCAGGTCAACGGCCTGGAATCGGTGCGCCAAGGGCAACTGGCCCTGTTCGACCGCAAGGGCGATCAGTTGACCCTCGAAGCCAGCGAAGACGCGGTGGTGCTGTTGCTCAGCGGCGAACCGATCGACGAGCCGATCGTCGGCCACGGCCCGTTCGTGATGAACACCGAGCAAGAAATCCACCAGGCCTTCGCCGACTTCCAGTCCGGTCGCTTCGGCCGTATGCACGCTTAATTCGCAGCGCTTCAACACCCGACTCTACACAGGATGAGTAGGCCGGTTTTCAGGCCAGGGATGGCTGTTGCCCAAAAGAAAGAGGAAACGCACATGAACACTGTCTACGCGGCCAACTTCAACGGCCAGAAACCGACCATCGACCCCAACGACAGCGCGATGCTGTTGATCGATCACCAGAGCGGACTGTTCCAGATCGTCAAGGACATGGACGTGCCCCAACTGCGCGCCAACGCCATTGCCCTGGCCAAGGCCGCGACCCTGCTGAAGATGCCGGTGATCACCACCGCTTCCGTTCCCCAGGGGCCGAACGGGCCGTTGATCCCCGAAATCCACGAGGCCGCACCCCACGCGCAATACGTGGCGCGCAAAGGTGAAATCAACGCCTGGGACAACCCGGAGTTTCACGCGGCGGTCAAAGCCACCGGCAAGAAAACCCTGGTGATCGCCGGCACCTTGACCAGCGTGTGCCTGGCGTTCCCGTCCATCGCCGCCGTGCATGAAGGCTACAAGGTGTTTGCCGTGGTCGACGCCTCCGGCAACCACTCGAAACTGGCCACTGATCTGACCGTTGCCCGCCTGGCCCAGGCCGGGGTGGTGCCGATCGACATCATGGCGACGCTCTCTGAGCTGCAAGGCTCGTGGAACCGTCCGGATGCCGAGCAGTGGGCCGCTGTCTACGCCCAGGCCATGCCGCATTATCAATTGCTGATCGAGAGTTACCTCAAGGCCCAGCAAGTGGCGAACGAACACGAGGTGCTGGATTCCCAGCGCTAACCGGCTGCCCCATGCCGATCTGCGAGGACTATTGCCCCCGCTGTTTTCCAACCATATTCCGGACTGCCGCAACCTGATGACCGGCTACAGCGCGCTGACCAACAGCAAATAGTCCAGCTACGACGATCCCTGTGGGAGCGGGCTTGCCCGCGAAGGCGGTGTGTCAATCAACATAAACGTTGCCTGACACACCGCTTTCGCGAGCAAGCCCGCTCCCACATTGGTTTTGTGGTGTTTTTTGGAGGGTGTTCATCCCGCCAAATCAATTGCTCCTACACTAGTGCCAATCCATGCGATCTTCGCGTTATTGACCCTGGCTGGAGTTGCTTGATGCTGTCATTGCTCACCGAACACCCATTGATCTGCGCCATGGCGCTGATCCTGATCGATCTCGGGTTGTGGTACTTGCTCAGCGCCGCTAGCAGTGCCTGGCGGCTGCTGGTGCGGGTGGTGATTTTTTCGTTGTTCAGCCTGCTGTTGTTCAACGAAGGCATGAACCCGATGGAGCCAGCGCCCTGGGCCGACAACGTACCCTTGCATCTGGCGGCCACCGGCTTGCAGATCGGCTGGTGGTTGTTCGGTGCGAGGACCCTGACCGTGCTGATCGGCGCAGTGATGATGCAACGGGTCGGGCATACCGGGCGATTGCTTCAGGATCTGCTCGGTGCGGTGATTTTCCTGATCGCGATCATTGCCGCCCTGGCCTATGTGCTCGATCTGCCGGTCAAGGGCGTGCTGGCGACGTCCGGTGCATTGGCGATCATCGTCGGCCTGGCCTTGCAAAGTACCCTCAGCGACGTGTTCTCCGGGATCGTCCTGAACACCACCAAGCCTTATCAACTGGATGACTACATCTCCATCGATGGCATGGAGGGCAAGGTGACCGACATCGACTGGCGTGCCACGCGCATGCAAACCTCTCAAGGCAGCATGGCGGTGATTCCCAATTCACTGGCGGCCAAGGCCAAGATCATCAACTTCAGTCGGCCGAGCGATATTTTCGGCATATCCATTTCTGTGGAACTGAGTCCGCATGCGCGGCCGAACACCGTGATCGATGCACTGGAACGTGCCATGCAGGGCTGTCGCCTGCTGCTGGATAAACCAGCGCCTCACGTCGCCCTGAAAAACGCCAGCAGCGCCGGGATGGAATACGAAATCAGCGGGTTTGTCGCATCGATGAGCGAGAAGCGCGAGGTGCGTAATCAACTATACGATCTGGCCTACCGGCACTTACAGGCATCCGGGGTCAATTTGTTGTCGAACGTGGAGCCCGACCCGCCGGTCAACTTGACACGGCATCGAGCGTTACTGGACAGCTCGCCGATTTTCTCCACCTTGCGTCAGGAAGAGAAAGACACCTTCAGCCAGAATATGACCTTGCAATCGTTCCGCGCCGGGGAAACGATCCTGGAGGCGGGGGAGGTCAGTGATCACCTGTTCATCATCGAGTCCGGGGTGGTCTCGGTGACGTTGATGCGCCACGGAGCGCCATTCGAATCCGGCCGCATGGGGCCAGGGGAGGTGATCGGCGAGGCAGGTATTCTGACCGACAGCGCGCTGCCTGCGCAGTTCACCGCCAAGACTTTCTGTGGTCTGTACCGCATCGAAAAGTCCTACCTCAAGCCATGCCTGGATGCCCGTCACGACATCAGCGATGCAATGAAAACCTTGCTCGATTACCGGCTGCACAAAGCGAAAACCCTGACTCAGGACTTGCCGGTGACAGTGGCGAAAAAGGGCTTTTTGCAGTGGTTGCGCAGTCGGGTTTGAGCTCGCTGGTGAATGGTTGCTGCGCGGATCGCGAGCAAGCTCGCTCCCACATTTGAGCGCATTTCCCTGTGGGAGCGAGCTTGCTCGCGATGACGGCAGTGAATTCACCAAAAGTGAAGAGTGAAACCCATCACACCCGCGCCAATGGCCTCCTCGACTTCTGGAATATTGGCTATTTGTGTAAACCAGCCGAGGGACTAACGTAGCGACACACTCACTTGCCCTGGAGCACGTCATGCAACCCCGTATCGATTTCTACACTGCCAGCCCCGACGCCCTCAAGGCGATGATCGCCCTGGAAACAGCAGTGTCGAAGCTGCCGCTGGAAAAAAACCTGATTGAACTGGTCAAGCTGCGCGCTTCGCAGATCAACGGCTGTGCCTTCTGCATCGACATGCACACCGCCGATGCGATCAAGGGTGGCGAAACCCCGCGTCGTCTGTTCGCCGTGACGGCCTGGCGCGAGGCGCCGTTCTTCACCGAACGTGAACGCGCTGCGCTGCTGTGGACTGAATCCCTGACCCAGCTCAGCCTGACCCACGCCCCGGACGAAGACTACGAAGTGGTCAGCGCGCAGTTCACGCCCAAGGAAATGGTCGACCTGACCGTCGCCATCAGTACCATCAACAGCTGGAACCGCCTGGCGGTCGGCTTCCGTAAAATGCCTCAGGCCTGATTCTCAACAATCCGCCGATGCCTCAATGGGCATCGGCACTCGGCGCGGCCGGTGGTTGCACCTTGCGCATCAGGGGCACCATCGCCGTGGCGATAATGAAGCAGACCATGATCATCAGGAACGCGTCGCCATAGGTTTGCGTCTGGGCTTCGCGGTAGGTCAGCAACCATAGTTGATGCAGGCTGGCGGTGACCCCGGCGTCACCGCTCTGGCCGAGGGCGGCGAAGTTGTTGCCGACTTGAGATAGCCATTGATTGAGCGCTTCGTTGGTGCTGTTGAGGTTCTCCGCCAACCGGGTGAAATGCAGGTTGGTGCGGTCGTTGAGGATGGTCGCGCACGCAGCGATACCGATAGCCCCGCCCAGGTTGCGCATCAGATTGAACAACCCTGACGCATGTTTGAGCCGTGCCGGCGCCAGGCCGCCGAGGGTCAGCGTCACCGCGGGCGGCACCGCCAGTTGCTGGGCAATCCCGCGAAAAGCTTGCGGCAGCATCAATTCCCTGGCCCCCCAGTCATGGGTGATCGGGCTGAAATCCCACATCGACAAGGCGAACAGCCCAAGGCCGGTCATCATGATCCAGCGCAGGTCGACGCGGTTGGCCAGAAAGGCGTACAGCGGAATCGCCATGATCTGGAACACTCCGGTGGAGAAAACCGCCAGACCAATGTCCAGCGCTCCGTAGCCACGCACCCGACCGAGGAACAGCGGTGTCAGGTAAATGGTGGCGAACAGGCCGATGCCGGTGACGAACGAGAAGAAACAGCCGAGGGCGAAATTGCGATCCTTCAAGGCGCGCAAATCGACAATCGGGTTGGCCACGTGCAGGGTCCGGCCGATGAACGCCAGGCCGGCCAGGCCGCTGATCCACGCCGTGGTCAGGATCGTGTGGTCGCTGAACCAGTTCCAGCGCGGACCTTCTTCGAGGGTGTATTCCAGGCAGCCGAGAAACAGCGCCAGAAACACCATGCTCAAGTAGTCCGCGCCTTTGAGCAGCGACAGTTCCGGTTGGTCGATCTTGACCAGCATCGGCACGGCGACAGCGACGAAAATCCCCGGCACCAGGTTGATGTAGAACAACCAGTGCCAGGACGATATGTCGGTGATCCAGCCACCGATCACCGGTCCCAGGGTTGGTGCCAGGGACGCCACCGCGCCGATGGTGGCGGCAGCGATGACCCGTTGCTTGCCGGTGAAGAACACGAACGCAGTGGTGAACACCAGCGGGATCATCGAGCCGCCAAGAAACCCTTGCAGGGCGCGGAAGGCGATCATGCTCTGGATGTTCCAGGCCACGCCGCACAGCAGGCTGGTCAGGGTGAAACCCACCGCCGATGCACAAAACAGCCAGCGCGTCGAAAATACCCGCGACAGCCAGCCTGACAGCGGGATCACGATGATTTCGGCGATCAGGTAACTGGTTTGCACCCACGCGGTTTCGTCGGTTCCGGCGGAAAGCCCGCCGCCGATGTCACGCAACGAAGCCGAGACGATCTGGATATCCAGCAGCGCAATGAACATGCCGATGCACATGCTGGCAAAGGCGAAGACCTTGGTCGCCGTCGCCATGTTCGCGGCATTGAACGGTTGCGCCGGGGCGGCGAGGGCGCGGCTCATGGCGCGCTGGCCACGGCTGGCGCTTGAGGCTCCTTGCGCGTGTCCACTTCAGCGGTCACCGACAACCCCGGGCGCAGGTGGCCGAGCACACTGTCGGCCGGGTCGAGGTGAATCCGCACCGGCACCCGCTGCACGATCTTGGTGAAGTTGCCGGTGGCGTTTTCCGGTGGCAACACACTGAATTGCGAACCGCTGGCGGGGGCGAGGCTGTCCAGGTGACCGTGGAATTCCTGGCCCGATAGCACGTCGGCACGGATCACCACCCGTTGCCCCGGCACCATGTGTGCCAGTTGGTCTTCCTTGAAGTTGGCATCAACCCACAGACCGCTGGTCGGCACCACCGAGAGCAATTGTGAACCGGCCTGGGCATAGGCACCGACCCGGGCCCGGCGATTGCCGATCACACCATCGACCGGCGCCTTCAGTTCGGTGTAGCCGACATTCAATTGCGCCAGGTCGCGCTCGGCCCTGGCCTGGATCAAGGCGGCTCGGGCTTGTTGTTTCTGGGTGTCGATCACGTTCAACTGACGTTGCGCGGCCAGCAGTTCGGCCTGGGCGCGGTTGCTTTGGGCCTGGGCCGTCTTGAACGTGGTGTTGGCTCGCTGGGCGCTTTCCACCGAGACGGCGTTGGTGATCACCAGTTTTTTGTAGCGGGCATCGTCATCCCGCGAACGGGCGGTTTCGGCACCGGCGGCGTCGATGCCGGCGCGGGCCTGGCCGATGACGGCCTGTTGCAGTTGTTCGGTGGCGTCGAGGTTGGCCAGCAAGGCCTCCTGGGCGGCCACTGCGCCTTCGGCCTTGGCCAGGTTGGCGCGGTAGTCGCGCGAATCGAGACGGATCAGCACGTCGCCGGCCTTGACCTTCTGGTTGTCGGCCACCAGCACCTCGTCGATATAACCCGCCACTTTCGGTCCGATTACCGTTACATCACCGCCGATGTAGGCGTCGTCGGTTTCTTCGATGAAACGCCCGGCCGTCCACCAATGCGTGCCATACACCCCGGCCAGTACCAACGCTGCAATCCCCATTGTTGGCAGAAGCAGGCGCTTGAGCAGGGGACGTTTTGCCGGTTGCACCGGGGAGTCCAGGTCGGGTTCTACGGTGGACATGCTGGTCATGGAGGGATACCTGTCAGGCGGCGTTTAATTATGATGCCTATAATATGATGCATGTAATATTTTGTGGCAAATGGTTTTTGCTGCCGGTCGTCAGGTGGGTTGTTCCGAGAGAATGAGATTCTGCGTGCGCTAGAGAACCACTGTGGGAGCGGGCTTGCTCGCGAATGCGGTGTGTCAGGCAATGAAAATGTCGACTGACACTCCGCA
>NZ_JBWKWD010000033.1:52624-68010 GCF_059422045.1 Pseudomonas sp. GW821-FHT02A08 | reverse complement strand
GTATCAGACACCCTGGATGTCGACTGACACTCCGCCTTCGCGAGCAAGCCCGCTCCCACAGGTTCAGTGTCACATCAGGTTGACCACGATCATAAGACGGTCAGGTATTGGTTTTCAGCTTGGTCCACAAGCGCGTGCTCAACCGTGCGATGGCTGCGGGCAAGTCTTCGACGGTAAACAGCTTGTCCATCACGCTTTTCGGCGGATAGATCGCCAGGTCCTGCTTCACCGCCGGGTCGACGAAGGCATCCGCCGCACTGTTGGGGTTGGCGTAATGGATGCTGTTGCTGATGTTGGCAATCACCTTCGGCTCCAGCAGGTAGTTCATGTAGGCGTAGCCGTTCTTCTCATGCGGCGCATTCTTGGGCATGACGACCATGTCCAGCCACAAGGTGGAACCCTCGTCCGGGATCGAGTAGGCAATATCGATCCCGTTTTTCGCCTCCCTGGCGCTGGCGGCAGCCTGCACGATGTCGCCGTTGAAACCGATCACCGCGCAGACGTTGCCGTTGGCCAGGTCGCTGATGTACTTGGACGCATGGAAATACTGGACGTAAGGCCGGATCTTGAACAGCGCCTGCTCGGCTTTCTTATAGTCGGCAGGCTCATGGCTGTGGGGTGGCAGGCCCAGGTAGTTAAGCGTGATCGGCAGGATCTGCGTCGGGTTGTCGATGATCGCCACCCCACACTCGCTGAGCTTCTTGATGTTGTTCTCGTCGAAGAACAGGCTCCAGGAATGGGTGACGTCGGTATTGCCGAAGATCGCCTTGATCTTCTCGACGTTGTAGCCGATGCCCGCCGTACCCCACATGTAAGGGAAGCCGTACTGGTTGCCCGGGTCGTTGACCTCAAGCTTCTTCATCAGCGCCGGGTCGAGGTTTTTCCAGTTGGGCAACTGGCTCCTGTCGAGTTTCTGGATGGCTCCGGCCTTGATCAGTCGCGACAGGAAGTGGTTTGACGGGCTGACCACGTCATACCCGGTGTTGCCGGTCATCAGCTTCGACTCCAGCACTTCGTTGCTGTCGTGAATGTCGTAGGTCGCCTTGATCCCGGTGTCCCGGGTGAAATTGGCCAGGGTGTCGTCGGCGATGTAGCCGTTCCAGTTGGAAATGTTGACGGTGTCGTCGGCATGAGTGACGGCGGAAAAGGTCGAGATCAGGGCCACAAGGGAAAGCGTATTGACGCGCATGTTGAATCACCTTCGATGGGAAGTGCTTTTGTTCTTGTTATGAAACGGGTGTTTTCAGATTTCGCTTCTGGCCCGGACCGTTTCCACGCGCATACGCAGCATGGCACCGATGTCGAGCAAGGGCTTGGGCGGCAGCCAGCCGGGTTGCGCCCGTTGCATGACCGAGTGCAGCAACGGCGAATCACGACCCGAAGCCAGCTCCGCCAGCAAGCGGCCCCACAGCGTTCCCCGCGCCACGCCGGAACCATTGCACCCGGCCACGGCAAACACTCCCTCCTCGACTTTGCCGAAATACGGTTGCCCGGAGCGTGAAGCGCTGAGATGGCCGGTCCAGGTGTATTCGATGTCCCGCTCGCCGAGCATAGGGAAACGTCGTTGCAACCCCAGCACATGGTGCTGGCGGCGGATCGTCAGTTCGCTCGATGACAAATCCCGCGAGCGGTATTCCGCCGTGTTGCGGATCATCACCCGACGATCCGGAGTCAGGCGCACCGTGGCCCCGAGCGGGCGGGTCGACAACACACCCCAGGACGCTGGCGCACCGAGGGCTTGAAACTCTTGATCGCTGAGGGGCCGCGTGAGGCTGGCGCTGAGTTCCATCGCAAATGTGCCGCTGTCCTCGATACCCGAGCGAGGGATAAAGGCATTCAGGCAGACCAATACCTGTCTGGCCTCGACGCCGCCATTTTGGCCCCCGGCGCGAATCTGGCCGTTGCCCAGGCGCTCAAGACTCGTGATATCGGTGTTCTCGTAGACCGTCACTTTCGGCGGCAGGGCATCGAGCAAGCCCCGAACGTATTTCGCCGGTTGCAGCAGCGCGTTGCCGTTACCGCACCAGATCGCGGCGCGGTAGTGCCGGCTGCCGAGTTTCTCGATCAACGACTCGCCCTGCAGAAACTGCGCGCTGGCGCCAACGGCACGCAAGGTCTGCAGCGTGGCCTCGACCTGGGTCAGCTTGCGTGGATCGCTGACGGCAAAAAAATAACCCGACTCCCTGAAGTCGCATTCGATGCCGTGGCGGGTAATCTGCTTGCGCACTTCGTCGGCGGCTGCGCGGCCGATGGACGTATCCACCTGATACCCGGCGAACCCGTCACTGCCCACCAACTCGCCAGCGGCTGGATGCTCATGGGCCACCACAAAACCGGAATTGCGCGCCGATGCCCCCTGCGCAGCCCGCTGCCGGTCAACGACCACGATGCGTGCCCCGGGGTGCAACTGCGCGAGGGCATGCGCAGCGCTGAGGCCGGTGATTCCAGCGCCAATGACCAACCAATCGGCCTGCTGCGTGCCCTTGAGCGGCTCGCGCAGCGGTGAACTCCCCGCTTGCGCGATCCAGCCACAGATATTTTCCATGTGTCACCTCGTTTTCTTGTTATGCGAACCGTGGCGAATCAACTGCGTTGCATGCATGATTCGCATGAACGGTTTTCGATGACGGCAGCCATGACTAGAATCTAAAGGCTCCTCACAGGCACAACCAACGTTATTAATTCATCGAGGCATTCACAAAACGCATGGACAAGATTCGCCACGTGCCCTCGCTCCAGGGCTTGCAGGCCTTGGTGGAAGTCGCCACCGCCGGCAGTTTCACCCAGGCAGCGCAAAAGCTTTGCCTGACGCAAAGTGCGGTGAGCCGACAGATCCAGCAACTGGAGAGCCACTTTGGTGTGCCACTGTTTGTCAGGAGCAGCCGCAGCCTTCAACTGACCGCCGAGGGCGAACAGGTACTGGCCAGCGCCCGCGGCATCCTCGAACAGTTGCGCACCCTCGAAGACCGGCTCGCGCCGCAAAGGCGCCCGTTCCGCATTCGCATGCACGTGTCACTGGCGGTGCGCTGGTTGCTGCCCAGGCTGAGCGAGTTCTACCGGCATCACCCGGATGTATCCCTGGCAATCGAAACCGTGGCCACCGAAGTGGTCGAGCCGGCCAGTGACAGCGACGCCTACATACTCTATTTGCCCGAGCCGTCCACGGCGCCCGATTGCCTGACCCTGTTCGAAGAGGCATTGGTGCCCGTGTGCGCGCCAGGCCTGGGCACTCCGATCCGGTCATTGGCTTCGCTGGAAGATCTGTCAGGGTTCGCCTTGCTGCACCGCTCCTCCGATCAACATGACTGGCAGGTCTGGCTGTCAGCCCACGGCGGCAAGTCGTTGCATGACTATCGGCACATCCCCTTCAACCTCGACGAACTGGCACTCGATGCCGCCGCCCGGGGCCTGGGCGTGGCGATGACCGACATGACCCTGGCCCGTGAGTCGATTCAACGGGGCGAACTGGTGATTCCGTTTGGTGAGCCATTGAAGACCCGGGGGATTTACTCGCTGTGCCTGCAACCTTCGGCGGCATCGCATCCAGCCTGCGCACCGGTCATGCAATGGTTCACCACGCAAACCACAACGCCGTCAGTCAGGTAGCCACAGGTATGCATTCGGCTGCCAGATATTCGCAGGGCTCAATCATCCTCATGCAACTTGATGCCGCGTTTATGCAGCACATGGGGCACCACCAGCACCAGCAGCGTCAGGGCGAGGAAGAACGCCGAGATCGGTTGTGTGAGGAACACTGTCCAGTCGCCCTCGCTGATGGACAAGGCGTTGCGCAGTTGTTTCTCGGCCATCGGACCCAGCAGCATGCCGACGATCACCGGGGCGACGGGGAAGTCGAAACGGCGCATCAGCACCCCGCCCCAGCCAATGGCCAACATCAGGATCAGGTCGAAGGATGAGTGGCGCATGCCATACACACCGATGGTGGCGAACACCAGGATGCCGGCGTTCAGGTACGGCCGGGGGATTTGCAACAGTTTGACCCACAGCCCCACCAGCGGCAGATTCAACACCAGCAGAATCGCGTTGCCGATGTACAGCGAGGCCACCAGCGTCCAGACCAGTTCGGCGGAGGTTTCGAACAGCATCGGCCCCGGTTGCAGGTTGTAGTTCTGGAACGCCGCCAACAGGATCGCCGCCGTGGCGGACGTCGGGATGCCCAGGGTCAGCAACGGCACCAGGGAACCGGTCGCGCTGGCGTTGTTGGCCGCTTCCGGGCCGGCCACGCCTTCGATGGCGCCCTCGCCCTTGTTGGCGGAAAACTCCTTGGGGTACTTGCTGAGTTTGCGTTCGGTGGAATAGGACAGGAAGGTCGGAATCTCGGCGCCACCGGCCGGAATCGAGCCAAATGGAAAGCCGATCAGCGTGCCCCGCAGCCACGCGGGCACCGAGCGTTTCCAGTCGGCGCGGGTCATCCACAACGAAGTCAGGCGATGCCGGCCCTCGTTTGATTCCTTTTGATAGAGCAAGCTGTACAAGGCCTCGCCCACCGCGAACAAACCAACCGCCACCAGCACCACTTCGATACCGTCCACCAGTTCCGGCACGCCGAGGGTGTAGCGGGCAATGCCCGAGGTCGAATCCAGGCCGATCAAACCGATGGTCAGCCCGACGCCCAGCGAGGCGAACCCGCGCAGCATCGAAGCGCCGAGCACCGCCGACACGGTGGTGAACGACAGCACCAGGATCGCGAAGTATTCGGTCGGGCCGAAATTCAGGGCCAGCCTGGCCACGATGGGTGCAAACAGCGTCAGCAAGATCGTGGCGATGGTGCCGGCGACGAACGAGCCGATCGCCGCCGTCGCCAGCGCAGGTCCCGCCCGGCCGTTGCGCGCCATCAGGTTGCCTTCCAGGGCCGTGACCATGGAGGACGATTCACCGGGCGTGTTGAGCAGGATCGAGGTGGTGGAGCCTCCGAACTGCGCGCCGTAATAGATACCGGCGAACATGATCAGCGCACCGGTGGGGTCGACCTTGGCGGTGATCGGCAACAGCAGGGCCACCGTCAACGCCGGACCGATCCCCGGCAACACGCCGATGGCGGTGCCGAGCAGGCAGCCGATGAACCCCCACATCAGATTGATCGGCGTCAGCGCCGAGGAAAAACCCATCGCCAGGCTTGAAAGAATGTCCACGGTGTCGATCTCCTTTCAAAGCCAGATGTTGATCAGCGACGGCAGGGAAACCCCCAGCCCGGCGTTGAACAGCCAGTAGATCGGCAGGGTCAATGCAATGCCGATGGCCAGGTCCCGCACGGGATGACGGCTGCCGAAACCCCGCGCCGAGCAGGCAAACAGCAACCCGGCGGCCAGCACGAACCCGATCACGCTGATCAGCACCGCCACCCCGACAAGCCCCGCCGTCACCCACGCAGCACCGGTTTTTCCACCGGGCACCGTGGCGGTGTCGTTATCCAGCTCTCGAAAGCCGCCGCTGACGGCCTGATACCCCAGCAGCAGCCCCACCGCACCCAGAAACGCCGCCACGACATAGGGATAGACGTACGCCGGCAGGATCACGAAGCCCATTTCGGGCGGAAAACGGTGGGCGCCAATCGCCAATACGACGCTGATGGCGATCAGGCCGATGCCGACCGCCAATTGCGTCGGCACCACTGCGCGCTGTGTGGCCATCTCAGAGCAGCCCGACCTTGACCAGCATGGCGCGCAACCGCACGTGTTCTTCCTCGACGAACTTGCCGAAGTCATCGCCAGTCAGCACGCTGGGCGTCCAGGCGTTGGTCTGGATATTGTCCTGCCACACCTTGCTGTTGGTGGCGGCCACGACCGCGTCGATCACCTCTTTACGCTGCTGCGGGGTAAGGCCCGCCGCACCGTATACGCCGCGCCAGTTGCCGATCGTCACGTCGTAGCCGCTCTCCTTGAGGGTCGGTGCATCGATGCCGGGAACCCGTTCCGGCGCGCCGATGGCCAAGACACGGAACTGACCGGTCTTGATGTATTGGCCCAGCTCGGCGTAACCGCCGGTGATCACCTTGAGCTGACCGCCCAGCGCCTGGGCAACCACCTCGCCACCGCCACCAAAGGCCACGTAGTTGACCTTGTTGACCGGCACGTCCAGCTTGCCCGCCAGTTCGGCGATGCCGATGTGATCCACCGAGCCCTTGGAGCCGCCGCCCCAGGCGATGCTCGTTGGCTTGGCCTTGAAGGCCTTGATCAGGTCATCGAGAGTCTTGAATTCGGATTCCTTGCGCACGGCGATCACGTTGTACTCGGTGAACAGCCGGGCAATGGGCGTCACATCCTTCAGGCTGATCTGCGGTTTGTTCTGTTCGATGCCCGCGACCATGATCGCGCCGACCACCAGCAATGCGTTCGGATCGCCCTTGGTGCTGTTGGCAAATTGCGCCAGCCCCAGGGTTCCGCCCGCCCCGCCCTTGTTCTCAAAGGTCACGGCCTTGGCCGAATTGACCTCGACCATGGCCTTGCCCAGCACCCGGGCGGTCTGGTCGTAACCACCGCCCACGGAACCCGGGGCCATGAATTTCACGGTATCCAGCGCCAAGGCTGGCGCTGCAAGCACGGCAGCGGTCAAACCGGCGGCCATGCAGCGACTGAAACGACGGATCAAAGCGGACATGGGCATCTCCTGATTGCATTGTTTTTATAGGTGCCGCTTGCCCATCGACGCGCGCGATGAACAGGGGCCTGCCAACAAGCTTAGGCCATGGATCCTCGGGTTGATCTGTTTTGCTCAAACTACCCGCGGCACTTTCGACAAAACATCGCTCCAGGGTGCGTGTCATGGCCTAACCTCATTGGCTAAGTGACCAACAACCCGTCGAGCTCGCCGATGCGCAATGTCTTGAAGTCAATGGTTTACGTCGCCTTCGCGGTTGTGGCGGCAAGCCCCGGATGGCTGTTGGCGGGGGACATGGCCGACGCGCCTGCTCTTGCGCCGGCCCCTGCCCCCGCAGCCCCGATCATCAGCATCTCCGACAGCGAATTGCTGGGGGTGCAAAACCAGCTCAACAGCCTCAAGCAGCAGGTTTCCCTGGCTACCAATTACACTCAGCTGGAAAGCTCACAGGACCTGGTGCAAGTACTGATACAGGACATTGAACGCCTGTCCACTTCACTACTGCCTGGACAGGCGCAATTGCAGGCGCAACTCAACGTGCTGGGGCCAGTGCCGCTTGACGAGAACGCACAGGTGACGACGGCCATTACCTCCCAACGAGACGCCCTCGGCGAACAAAAAGACAAGATCGACAGCCAACTCAAAACCCTGGCCGCGCTCAAAATAAGTGCCGGCGAGCTGATCACGCAGATTGCCAGCATCCGGCGCAGTCTGCTGGAAGCGGAAGTGACCCAGCAGACCAGCAGTATCCTGAACCCGAGCTTCTGGTCGCCATTGTTCAATCTTCCGATCGATGACCGCCAACGTTTCAGCACCCTCATCGAGCAACTCGAGACCACGCACCGGGCCGCCTGGCAACCCGGACAACGCGGGATCACGGCCGCCCTGCTGATCCTGGCCCTGGCCATCTGGACCGTGGGGCGAAAGCTCGCAGGACGGGCCCTGGCCTGGTTGTGCATCCATCGAATGCCTGAAGGCCGGTTGCGGCGCAGCTCCCTTGCACTGGCGTCGGTGGTGGCGACGGTGCTGACCGCCGGCATCGCCCTGCAACTGCTGCATTTTGCCGGGACCCGGCAACTGCCCTACACCCCTCTGCTGGCCGACCTGGCACAGTATCTGGAAAAGCTGGCCTATACCTGCGTGCTGATCACCGGGCTGAGCCGCGCGTTGTTGTCCACCAAACATCCTTCATGGCGCCTGCCCGATATTGCCGATCCGGTGGCGCTGGTGATGGAGCCCTATCCGAGGTTGCTGGCCAGCCTGCTGCTGGTGCTGGTGACCCTGGTGCAGATGAGCAATGTCACCGGCATGAGCGCCGAAGTGGTGTTGTTCGGTCGGGGCGTCGTGGCCCTGGTCGCGGCACTGGTGATCGGTGCGCTGTTGTTGCGCGTCAGCAAGACGCGCAGAGACCTGATCGTTGCCGGAGAAGCCCCCGAAGGCGTCACCACCTTCGCCGGTCTGATTTACACCTTCACCGGCGCTGCCGTGGTGGTGTCCCTGTTCGCCCTGTTGATCGGCTACGTGACGATGGCCCGGTTCATCACCTATGAATTGGTCTGGATATTCATCATCTGCGCCGGTTTCTACCTGCTCGCACAGGTTTACCAGGACACTTGCGACTACCTGTTCTCGCCCCGCAAACCCACCGGCAAGGCGATCAAACAACTACTGGGCATCGGCAATCCACGCCTGGAGCAGATCTGCACTGTAATGTCCGGGGCTGGCCGCGCCATCCTGATACTGATCGGCGTCATTGCCCTGTTTGTCGGTGGCGTGGGGACGACCCTCGGGCAACTGGTCACCGGCACCGTGGCCGTACTCGGCGGCGAAGGGCTGCGCAAACTCAACATCGTCCCGGACAACCTGCTCAATGCCATCCTCGCCCTGGTGATCGGTATCTACCTGATTCGCTCCTTCCGGCGCTGGCTGGATAACGAGTTCCTGCCCAAAACCGAGATGGACCCGGGCATGTGCGCCTCGCTCAGCACCCTGTTTGCCAACATCGGGTACGCGTCCGTGGTGCTGCTCACGCTGTCGTCGCTGGGGGTCAAGTGGACCAACCTGGCCTGGATTGTCAGTGCCCTGTCAGTGGGTATCGGCTTTGGTCTTCAGGAGATCGTGAAGAATTTCATCTCCGGCCTGATCCTGCTCACCGAGCGCCCGGTGAAGGTCGGCGACCTGATCAGCATCAGCGGCGTCGAAGGCGACATTCGCCGGATCAACGTACGGGCCACGGAGATACAACTGGCCGACCGCTCGATCATGATCGTGCCCAACTCCCACCTGATTTCGCAGAACCTGCGCAACGTCACCCTCGGCGGCAGCGCCCAGGGCGTGGTGATGCTCGAACTGGTGTTCCCGCTGGACATCGACCCGGAGCAAGTACAGAACCTGCTGTACGACACCTTCACCGAACACGAATCGATCCTGGATAAACCGGTACCTTATTTGCGCTTCAGTCAGCTGAAACCTGAAGGCATCACCTTGACCATCACCGGCTATGTCGGCAGCCCACGCACGGTCAGCGCGATCAAAAGCGAGCTGCTGTTTGAAATTCTCAAGCGGCTGGGAGCCGCCGGGATTGAACTGGCGAAACCGCCACCCGCAGCATGATGGGGGAGCGAGCCTGCTCGCGATGGACGCCAACGATAACGCGAACTGACTGACAGACCGCATTATCTTGACGTTTTTCGCAAGCAGCTCGAATCGCCGCACCGTCGCTCCTACAGGTTGATCAATGGGCGATGCACACCGACTTGAGCTCAGTGTAAGCCTCGATCACCGCACGCCCGAACTCACGGCCCATGCCCGATTGCTTGACGCCACCGAACGGCATCGCCGGGTCGAGCAACACATGGGCGTTGATCCAGACCGTACCGGCTTCGATGCGCGGCACCAGGTTCATCGCCTTGCCCAGGTCGTTGGTCCACAGGCTGGCGGCCAGGCCGTAGCGGTTGTCGTTGGCCAATTCGATCACGGCGTCTTCGTCGTCGAACGGCATCACGCCCAGCACCGGGCCAAACACCTCTTCGCGGGCCACGGCCATGCTGTGGTCGATGTCCGCCAGGATGGTCGGCTGCACGAAGAAGCCGTCGCCTTCCAGCAACTCGCCGCCCGTCACCACCCGCGCACCTTGCTGGCGGGCCAGTTCGATGTGCTTGAGCACGCTTTGTTGTTGCTTGCGCGATACCAGCGGGTTGATCGCCGCGTCGCAATTCATGCCGGCGCCAATCGGCATCGCCGAGACGGCGACCGCCAGGGCTTCGACGAACTGGTCGTGGATCGAACGGTGCACGTAGAAGCGCGAGGCCGCTGCGCAAACCTGGCCGTTGTTCAGCAAGCCACCGAGGATCGCGCCTTGCACGGCTTTTTCGATGTCGGCATCGGCGAGCACGATCATCGGGTTCTTGCCGCCCAGCTCCAGGGAGAAGCGCGTCATGTTTTCCATGCACGCCACGCCGACGCTCTTGCCCACGGCGGTGGAACCGGTAAACGACACTTTGCTCACCAACGGATGCGCGGTCAGCACGCCGCCAACGGAGGCGCCGCCGCCAGTGACCACGTTGAACACGCCGGCCGGGATGCCGGCTTCCAACGCCAGCTCAGCCAGGCGCATGGCGGTCAGCGGGGTTTCCATGGCCGGCTTGATGATCACCGTGCAACCGGTGGCCAAGGCTGGCATCAGCTTCCAGGCGGCGATCAGCAGCGGGAAGTTCCACGGCACGATGCCGACCACCACACCCACCGGCTCGCGCTTGGTGAACGCGGTGAACTTCGCGCCCGGTGGCAGCGGGATCGACACGTCGAAGGTCTGGCCTTCGATCTTGGTCGCCCAGCCGGACATGTAGCGCATGAATTCCACGGTGGCGTTGAGGTCCAGCGCGCGGGCCATGTTGATCGACTTGCCCTGGCTCAGGGTTTCCAGCTGGGCCAGTTCTTCGGCGTGTTCTTCGACCAGACGGGTGAAGTTCAGCAGGATGCGTTCACGGTCCGCCGGGCGCAGGCTGGACCACACGCCAGATTTGAAAGCCTTGTGGGACGACTGCACGGCGCGCTCGACGAGTTCCAGCGGCGCATCCAGGGTTTCGCACAGGGTTTGCCCGGTGGCCGGGTTGATCACGGCGATACTGTCGCCCTCGGCAAGCACCCACTGGCCATCAATGAAGCAGCCGTGGCGACGTTCGAGGAATGCAGCAACCTGGGGCAGGATTTCAACGTTGCTCATAATTCACCTTTCATTCAGACGAGTTGTTCAGGCGCCAATCCGGCCTGATCAGTGTTGTTCTTTAAGGAAGCACGCGACCGCCTGGCGGTCGTCGGCGGAAGCCAGGCCCATGTAGGGCATGTAGGTGCCCGGCACGAAGGCCTGGGGCTGGGTGATCAGTTGCGCGATGTTCTCGGCCTGCCAGTCGACGTCTTTGTCGCGCATGGCCTGGGAGTAGCTGAAACCCGCCAGCGAGCCGGACTTGCGCCCATACACACCGAACAGATTCGGCCCCATCATGCCGGTCGTGCCCTTGGTCACCGCGTGGCAGAGGCTGCACTCGGTGGCAAACACTTCGCCGCCACGGCGCGTGTCCGGGGCACACTCGGCGGCGGACACCGCCTGGACCAGGGTGAAGGACAACAAACCGATCAGGGGCAAACGCAGCGAAGTGAACATAGGAAAACGACCTTGAAAATCCACGCGCCCGCCAGCAAGCGAACGCCAACACTAAAAATGCCGAGGCAACGGTGCTTCGGCAGGTTGGTAGGGATTGTCGGTGGTCGCCGACACGCAGGTTTTGCCCTGCGTGCCAGTTGTGTTTGTCGGGCTGCCAAACCGGGCAATCTGGCATGCACAACCAACTAATTGGCAAACAGGGAAAAGGGCAAACAATGGCCGCGCCTTAGTATCCGGACAGACCGCAAACCTGCGCTCAAGAACAAGAACGGATGCCACACCATGCTCAAGTCCCCCTTGCTTCGTCTCTCGACGCTCGCGCTGATGATCAGTGCCGGCAATGCCGGTGCCTATGAACTCTACGCCGATGACGACAGCCACCTGAACGCTACCCTCGAAGCCGTGTTCGGCATTTTCCACAGCCAGGAAAACTACGCCCTGTCCGGTCGCCTGAATGAAGGCAGCTCGTCGTGGCGCGAGGGTTACATCAAATACGGCTTGAGCTTCGATCAGGGCCTGGGCGGTGTGGGTACCGCGTACGGCGCGGGGAACATGCTCAGTTCCGGCACCTGGGGCGATGGCGATGCCGCCGGCTTCTCCGATGGATCGGAACGCACCACCAAGTTCGAAGACGCCTACCTCGGCTGGCGCTCGGCCGATCTGTTCGGCGCGTTGGGCAGTGACGGCGTCGACCTGTCTTTCGGTCGTCAGAACATCGTGGTCGGCGACGGTTTCCTGATCGATGGCGACGCGCTGAACATGGGCAAGGGCCTGGCCGACGGCGAATTCAACCGTGGCGGCGCCTACTACCTGGCGGCACGCAAGGCCTTCGACGAAACGGCCGTATTGCGTCTGGGCGGCAAGGAAGGCTGGCGCAGCGACCTGATGTGGCTCAAATCCGACAACCGCGCCCAGGCCAAGACCGAAATGTACGTCGGCACCCTGGAGCACGTGGCCGAGGCCGGCACGGTCGGCCTGACCTTCATCAAGACCACCGACATCGACGAACAATACGCCTCGCCGATCCAGCTCGAACGCGACGGCATGAAGACCTACAGCCTGCGTGCGGCGGGCAACGCCGGGGTGAAAGACCTGTTCCTGTCCGGTGAATACGCCAAGCAGGACAAACCTCACACCACCAGCGAAGACGCCTGGTACCTGGAAGCCGGCTGGACCTTCTCCGACGCAGTCTGGACACCGAGCGCCAGCTACCGCTACAGCCGCTTCTCGGAAGGCTACGACACCCTGTTCTACGGTTTCAGCCGTGGCTACGGCACCTGGTTCCAGGGTGAAGTGGCGGGCAACTACGCAGGGCCGTTCAACAGCAACTCGCGCATCCAGAACGTCACGATGAAGGTCTCGCCGCTGGAGAACCTCAACGTCGGCGCGATGTACTTCAACTACGACACCATCGACCGCAACCTGGGCAACACCGATGGCCACGAAGTCGATCTGTACGCCGAATGGCACGTCAACGACCACCTGACCGTGATGCCGTTGGTGGGCATCTACCAACCGGACAAGAGCGCCGAAGACGGTGGTACCCAACTGGGTAACAACGACAGGAACGTCTACGCCCAGGTGATATTCGCCACCGGTTTCTAATTTCGGCCGCGGGCAGTGGCCACGCCATTGCCCGCGTGGAAAAAGGTATTTCCAATGCACAGAACATTCCTGACGATCCAGAGCAAGATCGCCCTGCTCGCCGGTCTCTGCCTGCTGCTGGTCGTCGGCTTGTTGATGGGGTTGTCGCTCTATCAGACCCACAAGAGCGGCCAGCAAGTGGCCGAGGCCAGCGGCGACATGCTCGCCAGTGCGGCCAGGGAACACATGCAGGCCCTGGGTAAGGTGCAGGCCATGCAAGTGCAGCGCACCTTCATGCAGACCCACGAATACGGCCAGGGGTTATCGCGGTACCTGTTGTACTTGCGACAGCTGCAACATCAGGGCAGCCTGACTCGCCCGCAACTGCGCCTGGAACTCAGCACCCAGCTTCATCAAGCCTTGATCGACAAGCCCGACCTGCTCGGGCTTTATGTCATTTTCGAACCCGGTGGACTTGACGGCGCCGATGCCGACTTCGCCGGCCAGGTCGCCATGGGCAGCAATGAAACCGGTCGCTTTTCGCTCTACTGGGTGCAGAGCAAACCCGGTGAACTGCAAGCGGTCATCGGTGACGAAGGCCTGCTCGCCAACACCGAGCCGGGCCCGAGCGGCGCACCGTACAACGCCTTCTACACCTGTGCCCGCGACACCGGCCAGGCCTGCGTGCTGGAACCCTATTTCGACGAGGCCTCCGGCAGCCGCAAACTGGTGACCAGCGTGGCCTTCCCGCTACTGGAAAACGGCAAGGTCATCGCCGTAGTCGGGCTGGACATCAACCTCGCCGCCCTGCAGCAGAACAGCGAAGCCAGCGCCCGTGAACTGTTCGATGGCAACGGCCAGATCAGCATCGTCAGCCCCCGTGGGGTGATGTCTGCCAACAGCCAGGACGTCGGTCGCCTCGGTCAGCCGATGAACAACGCCGAAGTGATGGACAGCCTGCGTCAGGGCCAGCCAAAAGTGTTTGTCGACGCCCGGCAAATCACGGTGCTTGAACCGCTGTCACCGATTGCCGGTGCCGCGCCTTGGGCCGTGTTGGTCGGTGTGCCGCAGAACGTGTTGCTGGCGCCAGTGACTAGGCTGCAAAACGAACTCGATGCCCGGGGTGTGCAAAGCACCGCGCTGGAATTGCTGCTCGGTGGCGGGTCGGCCCTGCTCGGCCTGCTGTTGATCTGGTACACCGCGCAACGCATCACCCGGCCGCTGCAAGTGCTGACCCGGGTCATGGAAGACATCTCACTTGGCGAAGGCGACCTGACCCGGCGCCTGCAAGTGCAATCGAAGGATGAAATCGGTCAGCTGGCGACGGCGTTCAACCGCTTTGTCGAACGCATCCACCATTCGATCCGCGAGGTGTCGTCTGCCGCCCTGGGCGTCAATGAAGGCGCAAGGCGCGTACTGGATGCATCCAATTCGTCGATGAGCAACTTCGACGATCAATCCACCCGCACCAACAGCGTGGCGGCGGCGATCAACCAGCTCGGCGCCGCCGCCCAGGAAATCGCCCATAACGCCTGCGATGCCTCGCAACAGGCTTCGTCCGCACGGCAGCAGGCCGAGGATGGTCGCCAGGTGGTGCAGCGCACGATCGAGGTGATGAACGAGCTGTCCGGCAAGATCAGTGCTTCGTGCGCCAACATCGAAGTGCTCAACGACAAGACCGTGAACATCGGGCAGATTCTCGAAGTGATCAAAGGCATCTCCCAACAGACCAACCTGCTGGCGCTCAACGCAGCGATTGAAGCGGCGCGGGCCGGTGAAGCGGGCCGTGGCTTTGCCGTGGTCGCCGACGAAGTGCGCAGCCTGGCCGGACGCACCCAGACCTCGGCGCTGGAGATCCAGCAGATGATCGAAGAGCTACAGGTGGGCGCACGGGAGTCTGTCACCACCATGACCGAGAGCCAGCGCCACAGCGAAGAAAGCGTCACCATCGCCAACCTCGCCGGCTCCCGCCTGGGCAGCGTGACCCAGCGCATCGGCGAGATCGACAACGTCAACCAGTCCGTCGCCGCCGCCACCGAGGAACAGACGGCGGTGGTCGAGGCATTGAACGTCGACATCATCCAGATCAACACCCTGAACCAACAAGGGGTGGAGAATCTGCAATCGACGTTGCGGGCATGTACCGAACTGGAGCAACAGGCCGGGCGGTTGAATCAGCTGGTGGGGAGCTTTCGGATCTGAGATTTGGGTTGCCTGATAGACCGCTTTCGCGAGCAAGCCCGCTCCCACAATTGGATCTCTGCTGCACACAAAATCCGTGTACACCGCAGATCCCCTGTGGGAGCGGGCTTGCCCGCGAAGAGGCCAGCACATCCAACATCTCCACTGACTGGCACGCCGCTGCACACAAAATCCTTGTACACCGCAGATCCCCTGTGGGAGCGGGCTTGCCCGCGAAGAGGCCAGCACATCCAACTTCTCCACTGACTGGCACGCCGCTGCACACAAAATCCTTGTACACCGCAGATCCCCTGTGGGAGCGGGCTTGCCCGCGAAGAGG